>CALHBL010000251.1 GCA_937930825.1 uncultured Bacteriovoracaceae bacterium | reverse complement strand
AGAACAAGGGCAAGTCCCGTAATTGCGTTAGAAATAACGATTCTTAATTTGTCACGAATCCTCTTAGACTGATCTTTATAGAGCTTAAGCTTCATCGAAGGAGGAAGAGACTTTTGATACTCCTCAAGCTTTTCCTTGAGGTTGTCCACAACTTTAATGGAATCATCAAAGGGCTTCTTCACTACTGTAAAGAGAACTGCGTCTTTATCCCCAAAGATAGAGGCCGACTGCATAGACTCTAGAGCAAAATCAATATCTGCAACGTCTGAGAGTTTAATACTCTTTCCATAATCATTGGAGCGCACGATGAAATTCTTAAGCCCGTCTAAATCATTGAGGTCATTTCCAATGGTTAAATTGGTAACATAGTCTTTATTTTCAAAGAGGCCGCCAGGCTTTTGTTTGGCCCAAGTTGAAAGCTTACTTTGAATCTCCGCTAGAGTTATATCGTAGAGGTCTAGTTTTTCAGGTCTTGTTAAAACCTTTAACTGAAGCGCGCCGATCCCAGAATAAGAAACACTTTGAACACCATGCTGAAGGCCTATGAAATCCTTAAGCTTCTCCGTTTCCAATTTAAAATTAAAGGCATCGAGATCCCCGTAGAGGGCAAGATTAAGAACAGGGATATTGGAGGCCTTAATTTCTCTAACGACAGGATCTTCAACTCCTGAAGGAAGATTCTTAACTTCAGAAATCTTTCTTCTGAGCTCGTCAATAATCTCACCTGGATCTGGATAAGAATCATCGATGGTTACAGATATCTGACCAGCGCCAACATAACTAACAGAGCGGTACTCTTCTACTCCATCAACTTCCGCGATTTTTTCTTCAATAGGATCAATGATCAGCTCTTCGATATCTGATGGAGAGGCCCCTGGATAGAAGGCCTGAACAGTGACCCGATTAAAATTTACATTGGGCCTGGCCTCTCGCTGGATATTAAAGAGGGTGTAAACACCAGCAATAATCACAACAATGGTAGAGTAGTGAATAAAGAGTTTATTTTTCTGTAAGAATTGAAGAAATTTCATTGCGTGAATCCTGCCTAAAGATAGGTCTCAAAAAATTGATGGAAGTCTAAGAACTCAACAACTCTAACAATGAGTTGGATGCGGTG
Source organism: uncultured Bacteriovoracaceae bacterium (assembly GCA_937930825.1). Classification (GTDB taxonomy): domain Bacteria; phylum Bdellovibrionota; class Bacteriovoracia; order Bacteriovoracales; family Bacteriovoracaceae. The sequence continues at coordinate 2,239 of CALHBL010000251.1, read as the reverse complement.
AGAGGAAAGAGTTCTTTGATCAGTTAAGAGTGCCTTATTAAAATCACTGAGTGAATTAAAGTCGAGCCTGCCATTATTAAAATCTCGGGTTGCTTCCCTCATGATACTTTTAGAATAGCCAACACTCTTCTTGTAATTACTATAGATAGTGAAGTCTTTTTCTAAAGAGTCCTGCAATGAACCCAGGCGGCTATTCTTCTGTTTAGTTGCTAGTTTCACCTGCGTCTCAAGCGCTTTTAAGCGGTAGAAGTTGGCACCAGCTTCTTGGGCGGCCCTTCTATCTTTTAACGGAAGATCTAAGCGTAGGCCTACATAGACAAAGGGGTACTCAGCTTTTGTTATATCTTTTTGAGAACTTCCTAAAGAACCATCAAGACCACTTAGTCCACTTCTTAATTCAAGAGCAAGATTTGTTTTGGTTTTTGCATCAAGCTCTGCTTGCCTGGACTCTAGAGAAGATAATCTTAAGTTAAGACTTTTGATATCATCCTGACTATTGATATCAATAGTAGAGCTCTTGGCCTTCATCTTCTCATAAGTTGCTTCAGCTTCACTAAAGAGCGCATCAATATCAGGCGCGCCTAGGCTTGAAAAACTTGTATTGTAGTCGGATTCAAATGTTTTCAGGCGATCATTTAAGAATTGCTTTAGTTTCTCAGTGCTGGCCTGACAATTTGAAAGATCTTTTAAACCTAGTAAGTAATCCCTCTTAGAGACGGATTTTCTTCGGCGTTTTTGAGATAGGTTTACAGACTGGCGCTTAGTGCTCTTGCAAACTTCAGTTTGTAAGGCCAATTCAGCTTTTTGGTCCAAGATGACTGAGTAATCAAGCAAAGACTGCACAAGTGTCTTCTTCTTTTCTCTCTTGCTATCTAAATCAAGACTCGCTTGCTGGCGCTCTATACTCTTAAGAGCATGGGAGTAACGCTTGTAAACCAGATCTTGAATTAAACTAGTAGAGACTTGCAGCTGCAGAGTGGGAGAAATAAAAGCAAAATCGGGCCTAGTAGGAAATAGCGTTTCAGAATCTCTAATCACATAAGTTAAATTCGTTTGTAGTCCTAAATCCCAAAGTTTCTCAACCCCTAACTCATATTCTTTTACAGTAGAGCTTGCAGGAGCAAAGGGAGAAGTGGGCGGGGTTTGCTGATTAGAGTAAGAGCCCTTCACATAGCCCTTAGTATTGAAAATAGATTTTTGGACGAGTAAGTCCATACTATCTGCGCGAAGGGACTGCTCTGCCATTAAGATTTGATCCGAGTTCTTCTCTACTGTTTCAAGTAATTTAGAAATGACTCCCGAATTAGCGAAGCTGTTAGAGCAGATTAAGAGGCCCATAATAAGTATCAATTTCATTTAAGATTTTCCTGATTGGTTGCTATACGCAACTAATATGCCTTGACTAGTTGTAAAGCGCAACTATATTAAACATTAATAATTTCTATTGAGGAAGCATGCATAGACTAAAGTCATTAGAAGATATTCGCAAAGTCGGGCTTGATAACTTGCCGGGTTTTATCTTGCAAAGAGCATCATGCGCTTTGAAGAAGCTCAATCTTACTAAGCTTAGAAAGACGGGAACTGACTTCAATGCACCGGAAGAAATCGCAATCCTCGTGCGCATCTTTGAAAAACCTAACCTCACTCAGAATGAATATAGTGAACTCACCTTTAAAGATAAGACGACTGTGACTCGTCACCTTAAATCTCTAGAGTCCAAAGGACTTATCTCTCGTGAGCAAGATACAGAAGATAAACGCCAGTGGCGGGTTCAAGTAACAAAAGAAGGAGATAAGGTACTGAGAGTCTTCTTCTCAAATGCGCTTAGCACTTCTGAAGTTATGCTCTCTCGCATCAGTAAGAAGGATATGCAAACGACGATTAAGACATTGAAGGTCATGCAAGAGGTTGCCTATGAGCTTCTTGAAAAAGAAGAAGCTCATAAGAAGAATTAATCTAGAACTTTTTTAATATATTAATAGAAGAAGTGCTCGGGGTATTCTTCAAGAAGAGTAATAGGGAGGTCACCTTCTCTCATCACCCAAGGATCGATACTTATGAAACTTGGGTGGTTATTGATCATATAATCAGGATTTCTTAGATTTGAGTCATTAGCAAAGTGTACAGCTCCAGCTGCTGTGCTAACAGATTCATCAGTAGCTGCTACATAGAAGACACTACTTGATCCTATAGTCATCGTTCCAGTACCTAAGCTAAAGTGACTCGTCGTTGTCCCTGA
>CALHBL010000250.1 GCA_937930825.1 uncultured Bacteriovoracaceae bacterium | reverse complement strand
TAAAGAGCTTGATATCACCATAGCCAAATAGGTTTAAGGCCTTCTTTTCACCATCCTTTAAAAGAGTTCTCAGTCCGTGCTTCACTATCCATAGCGTATTAGGGTTCTTATTCTTTATCCATTTCTTGGCCAATTTCAGTGCTAAATTAGGATGGTCTTTAGAGATATCATTCAGGTTATTGGCCACTGACTTGCGAACATAGAGACTGTCATCAGTTATTAGATTTTCAAGAATAGGAATAATCTCACTTGGATCGTTCTTTAATTCTATTAAAGCGCTGGCCCATGGTAGCCGAGGCCTGCACCCTTCACTAGCAAGGCGTCTTATATGGTAATTCTCATGCTTGGACCATTTAAGTATTTGCTTCATGGCCCTTGCACGATCTTTGAGAATGAATTCTCTTATGGCAAACTCTGAACTTGAATATGTTGTGAGCACACTGAGGGCCTTCATTGATTGGGCCCATGACTCTAAACCATGAGTTTGAATATAGTCAGGAAAGAACATCCCTTCAAAGCCACCGAAACCTTTGCCAGCAACCATAAGAATCTCAGAAGCTTGTTTATAAGGCAAATCTAATTGGGTATGGATGGTGCTGCGAATTTTTCTCATGCGCTGCTTTAATTCAAGGTCATCCCAATCCCCTCCCAAAATCGCAGCACAAAAACTTTTTTCATTGATTTTGGCCCCAGCATCCTTGAGAGCTGCTGCTAAACGCTTCATATATTTCAAATCATAAGCATATTTTAAAAGCTCGGCCATAACTCTCGCCTCCATTGCGTAGACATCATAACGGCCTTCAGTTATAACAAAAAGTAAGTAAAATGTCGGAATGTAGCGCAGCTTGGTAGCGCACTTCGCTGGGGGTGAAGGGGTCGCAGGTTCGAATCCTGTCATTCCGACCATTTGAGTACGTAGATGAACTTTTTTTCCTTAATAATATCTATCGCAAACGAAAGCACCAACTCATTGCAAAATACGGAGGCGCTTTACTCACTAATACCATTATCAGAAAAAATCACTAATATATTTGCGCCCTCAGGGACATTTTCTTCTTTACAATACTTAAGCATTCCCGCCACTACAAATCCTGATGATGATCCGATAGTATAGCCTTCTGACCTAGCAACTTGTTCAACACCTTCAGAATAAATATAATCGGGGTAACTCACAACCTTATCAGCCAGTTCGATATGGCAATTTCCAGGAACAAAACTTCCAGAAATAGAATGTATATTATGATCTATATAATCTAACTCTTCACCATTAAAATGACTTCTTATGATACCTCCATTTGGCTCAACAACTATTGTTTGCATGGCAGGAAACTCTTCCTTTAATCTTTGACTAATACCTGAAAAAGTTCCTCCAGAACCAACTGCAACAAAGAAGTAATCAAGTTGAGTTGGGAGAGAATCAAGAATCTCTTCTGATGTTTTATTATAATGAGTTTTAAAGTTTAGTTCATCACTAAATTGATCAAACAAGAAGTAGTTATCATTATTACACATTTTCTTAGCCTCAAATACATACCCTCCTTCTGAATTAGCATCATCCTCAGAAGAAAAGAGCCGAACGTCAGCTCCGAGTAATATTAATTTTTCCACCTGTTTTATTGGAACATCTTTATAAGCTGTTAGTACTAGTTTAAATCCAATTTTTTTTGATAATAAACAAAGACCAATTCCTGTATTTCCACTAGTAGGTGCAACGACAGTAGTATCAGAGTTTATAATTCCTTTTTTTACATACTCTTCAATAGCATACTTCGCTACACGATCCTTAATCGAAAAGCCCGGATTAAAAAATTCACACTTAGCATAGATATTATAATTACTAGAAAGACTCCTTAGCAATACTAGTGGAGTATTACCTATAAGATCTACAATAGATTTATACACTTAACAGTCCAACTGAAAGTGCCATCTCTTTTATTTTGTTGAATCTCCAGTCTAAAAACTCAGCTTCTTCTTGGCAGTCTAGATAATGCCAAACCCCCCTCAAAAGGATGTTATATTGAATGTATTCGAGAGGTTCTAACTCTATATCTAGCCCCGACCTCTTAATCTTTTCGACCAAGAATGAATCAACTTCGGTTTTCTGCCTTTCTGACATTCTATATAACAAGTATGGCCCTTCAATTTTAAGGTTTTGTTCTGGAAACCAAATATAGCTATAAAAGAAGGATATCATATCAAAAAACATTGGATAGTTGCTAACATCTTCAAAATCAATAACTTTAAAGGTTTTAGAAATATTAAAAGGAGTAAGATCACCATGTGAAAGTACTAAATTCTTTTTATAATTTATTTTTAAAAAAATTTTTTCAACTAGACTCCTGATATACATATCTTCAGAATTAAGTGAATCACATAAATCAAGAAATGGATCTTTCTTTAAATCGTAACATTTTTTGACGTAATTTATTTTTTTGAAAAACAGTATAGCCGAATTTAAATGATCGTCATTAATGTATACTCCTGATAGATTGTTCAAGATACTCTCAATAAGCATTTCCTCTTCAATAAACTCTTCAACTAAAGAGCTTTCACTATTATCTCTTAGGATTTTTAAAGTTTTAGGAACAATATAACCTTCTTCGATCAAGTGATTTTTTTGTGACTCTTCGAATTCAATATCTTCTCTCAGGCCTTTCTTAACAATTACTTTTTTATTTTCATATATTGCTGTGTAGATACTAGTTTTATTTCTTCTTTTTTTAAGTAACTCTAAATCTTTAAACATAAATCATCCTCATCTAAATAAAGTTTCGACTAGTTGATAGCCAGTAGTCAAAAAGAGTCCTATATATATTGTAATTCTTGAAAACTAATTTATAATTTACTATATTTACTTTTTCACAAATACCATTAAGAATATCATGAGGAAGAAGCTCATTAAAAGGTATATGCATATAACTTAAGCTAGGTTTAATTTTAGGGAATCCTTCATTTAATTCCACTATTTTTAAAATATCTCCAAGTATTTTTTCTGAAGCAGGAAGTCTAATATCATAATACCTGATCTCATTACAACTTCTCTTATTATAGCCTAAACCTTCATATAGGCGAGATAGTTCAGAAGCATAAGGACCACATAAGTGATTTATTTGGTTATCGACAAAGTAAGATAAATGTACATTTTCTAATAGCTCCATGTTACAAACGGACGAAAATAAATGATCCTCTTCGAGACTTAGGAATGGTGCATATTCTAAAATTTCTTCATCATACACCTTTCGATAGATATACTTAATTCGTTGACACTTAATGCAGCATCCACACTGTACATCATTCTCAAATGAAAAAGAGTTCCAGCAAGAGTCTAAAGTCTTCCCTTTAGACTTAAGAGATAAGTCTTCAATCATTCGATATATTGCAGTGGAGTGAAGAGGACTAATAAGAGAGAGAAATCTCACTTTTTGAAACCCGGCACTAATTAAAAATTTTTTTAAAATCTCCAACGATGCATATGTCTCTGTTGGTACATAATTGATATCATCATTTGCCAAAACAGCCTCAAGAGGAAGCCCTACAAGCACTTCAGAATTATAAGTATTTTTATTTTTCAACAAGGGTGTTATGAAAGTTAAGTGTACATCATCAGCCTGATGGTTCACAGAAGCCCTCTCAATAGATTCTGCATTGCTAATTTTAAATTTAGACGCATCGTCACTCAAGTAAGTAACGTCTATCCGTGAGTCTCTATCTTCAATCTCCTGCTCAAAATTAACAGTAAAGGTTTCATAGTCTATATTTAATTCTTCAAGAATGAGTTTAGTTAAAAATGAGTCTCGTCCTCCAGAGAAGCCTAATATTGGTATTTTTCTTTCGGTTAACATCCATTTAGAATCTTTAACTTCTTGATCAAAATAAATAATCGGATATGGTATTCCATAAAGCTCTGCATACGCTTTCATACATAATTCAACCATACTTGTAACATATTTTCCCTGAGCAATAGAGAGATCATACTGAATAGAAATACTGCTCGCTCTAGCAAGGTCAAGAATTGACCAGACAGTTAACAATGGAGTTATTATGTACTCATCTCTGTCTGTTAAATTACTATTTGATTCAAAAAAATAATTGGCCAATCGTATACCGCTTTCATTTTTAACAGTAAGACTCAACTTTTTTCTTGATATCGTAATTGAAAAAATAATATGCAAGATATAGCCCTTTGTATTTGATTATATTACCTTTTTTTTAAGTTAGGGGGATGCAATAACGTTACCAAAAAAGCTCAAGAAGATTTGTTAAACAACCTCATACTATCGATGTATGGCTCGATGCTCCTTCATCCAATTCTTTTCTATGATAGATAGTTTTTACAGAAAAGGAAGTCTCAGTAACTTTAACGAAACTAAGAGCTTTAGTTAGTTTTATATCTTTCATACTGATTTTATTACTAAGAGTATCTAAGTCTATAACCTTACGGCTATTAGGCTGCTGAAACCTTTCAACTAGATAGTACCGACCTTGAACTTCTGACATATCGGCTAAGGTCAAACTGTTGCTACTCACCTCTATAGTTAACTGCTCCTCAGCCCCTTCGTCCCCCACGATTCCACAGCTAGGACAAACTGTAACTATTCTATTAATCGATAACAAATTAAAAAAAAGTTTTTTCGCTAGTAATCGATTACAGGAGTGGCAATTTCCATACTTACTATGAATGTCTCCCTCTCCAGCAAGTCTACTCCATGCGTCTGGAGAATGACTAATATTCCCAAGTACAACGTGGTCAGACCCAAAGGTCTCTTTATCCAGTTCCTTAAAGCTTGAAATATAACTCTTAAAGATATTTAACTCTGTCGTATCAACCCCTACAACCCTCTTCTTTTCAGAAAGACCAATCAGAGGCTTACTGGTGTCGCCCCCTCTTACGTTAACTCCCTTAAACCTCAAGTCTGGATCACCAAAAATAACAAATGCTGCTTTCATATTATTGAAATATTTTTTATTATGATATGACTCAATAACCTCCCCGACACTACTACCCAAAACCATATTTTTAATAAAGTTAATAGCAAGTTCACCGGGTATAACTTCAAAGGATTGAGTTGAGACCATCACTATACTTGACTTAATATTAAGGCTATAAAAAGTATTTTTGTAGTCAAGCAAATTGTTTTTATGGACAAGGCCATTGCATATACCGGCAAAGAATACTTTAGCATTCGTAAGGGGATACTTTATAGATCTTTGAGAATTTAAAAAGACATCTAAATCTTGATGTGTTCGATAACAAGAACCAAGATTGATGCAGTTTAAGGGGTTTTTAATCTCCTCACGAGTGCTTTGCTCTACTCCGACGTAGGGACATCCAAATTCATCTCCACCAAGTTCGACATCAAAGCCATCACTATGCGTCGCTAAAGAGAAAATATCTGCAATTCTTACTTCTTCTCGAATATTACTCAACCGATGGTTCTTAGAATATACTTTCAATAAGCGAGACTTGGAATCTCCATAAATATTAGTAGGCAAATAAGCGATATTTTTATTTGCTTTTTTCAATTTCAAAAATTGGTACAAAGACTTAGCAACTACATTTTCATATACATCCTGATTCGTTTCTCCAGTAATAAAACCAACACGACCTAAGAGAGCTTGATCACCTAAATATTGTATTATTCCAGGCTTTAAGTCTTTAGTATAAGAAATATAGATATCTGAATCGGGAATAATTTTTTTATTATCAACTTGCTCTAGCCATAACTCAGAACATATAAGCTTCCTTTGAGTTAAGTAAGCGTATAGGCGAGCATTACTAAGCAAGGAGTCATCGTTATAGATGACAAATCTATTACTCTTCGAGG
>CALHBL010000249.1 GCA_937930825.1 uncultured Bacteriovoracaceae bacterium | reverse complement strand
GATTTTTGATATAAATCTAGGTAATCTCATGGTGGCCCTTCCTTGGGTTTATAATTATTTTTTGCAAAACAATTATCTCAAAATCAAGGGAAGAGGCCAACTTCTTATCTATTTCTCAACTTTTTTGTTAAAGATCCAGATATTGATCAAGGTCATCTTTTTCTCAGAAGATCATCAATCGGGACTGAGTATGTTTTACTTGATTCTGATAATGAAGCTGCTTTTATGTTAAGTATATGTTTAGCCGCTAACACTATTTAAAATAAGGAGACCACTATGAAAGTATTATTAAGTATCTTTGTATGTTTGATTTCAGTAACAGGACATGCTTCTGAGTTATCTGGAGGAGCCGTTGAATGTTTTTCGAGCTCTCACCCTCAGATTGTAGATTTAAATTTCGAATTGATTAAGTCATGCTCTGATATCCCTGGTGCAGTTGAATGTAGTACTCGTCGGGGTGTTGAAGCTAGTGAGTTAGATTTTTCACTAGACGTGAGTTGTAGTGCTGATGAGTGTACAGTCGTTGTTACTGAAGACTCTAAGAGCCTTACTCATACTATTGAAAGAGATTCAGATGATGCTCGTCCATTTCTTAGCCCATCTAATGCAAACGAAGAGAAAAGAACTAATAATGTTACATGTGCATATTTTTCTAAGTAATAAGTAATCTAGGCCCCCATAAAAGGGGGCATTTTCTGTAATTTAACAGAGTCCAAATGTTAAAAACTACTGTGATCTTTCCTGAGCACTACTTATTCCGCGATACCACTACAGTCTTCATTTAAACTTTTAAACTAACCATTAGAAAAATGTCTTATTAGAGATTATGGTAGAGAGAATTCTAAAAAAGCAACTCACCTCATTGAACTGAGAAGAGTTGCTTATTATAGGAAGTTATACTCTTAAGTGAGGAGTATTATTAGTTTTGACAAATAACTAATTGACCTTTCTTAATTCCTTTTTGTACATAATTGATCTCAGAGTAACCACCACTTCTTGTAGCCTTGAAGAAGGCCAATGCATTAGGGTTACTTTCAACACAATTAGGAGTTTGAACTGAAGCCTCTTGTGCAGATATTTGTTGAACTTTAGAAATGTAGAAAGTTTGATCTTCATTTTTGAGTTTAGCTTGTTTGATAACTTCATTATTCAAAAAGGATTGAACTGCGGAAGGACTAGGAACACCTGGCTTACGACGATTCAAGTTAGGCATACACTTTGGTACAGGACGACCTTCTTCCAAAGCTATTTTCTTAGCTTGTGCACATTTAGATAATGGTTGAACTGCTGGTATGCAACCTTCTGATGTACCTACTCTACAAGCAAATGTAGATGCCATTGGTAGACTTATAGCTGCGAGAGTGAGTATTGTTGAAATTTTCATAAAATTCTCCTTTCATGAAATGAGTAAAAAAATATTCGTTAGAGAGAAGATTACTACTTCATATGAATGAGATTGAAAAAGATGTATTCTTTTCTTGGACTGTATATTTATAATACAAATGTCTATTTATTACTTAATCTTGAATGACCGAACTATGGGTAAGAGGGACCTGTTCATTTCCCTCTCCAGGACCTTGCCTTGGTATATTTAGTCAACTTCAAGGTCAATGAGAGTGACTTCGGGAAATTGATTATGAATTTTAATTTCCATTTGATTAATGGCATGACCTGTTGTTCTCACCATTCGCTCGGAGCTTTTTAAAAGAATTCTGTGAGCACTTTCACCTTTTTCTATTTTTTCAGCGTCATGCTTTAAGAGTGCGTAATCAATTATATTTTCGCCTAAGAGTTCTACTTCAAGTGTGAGTCTAATATTTCCTGTTCCGATAATTTTAGTTTTAAGGTCTTTGACTATGCTGATTTCAGGAAAGCTTTCTATAAAAACCTTCATTTCCTCTTCTCTTTCTTGAGTGACACTTTTTCCCATAAGGAGTTTTCCATTAATTATACCGAGAGAAATGGCGAGAAAGGCCATGAGGAAGGATATGATTAAGGAAACGATAGCATCGAAAATAGGAGAACCAGTCAAGTGACCAAGAACAAGGCCGATCAAGGCCAATGTAACACCAAGAACGGCGGCCCCATCTTCTAGGAGCACTGCCAATAGAGCAGGATCATCGCTTTGGCCGAAGAACTCTAAATAGCTTAGAGTACCACGAGTCTTTTCAACTTCTTTGTAGGCGCCCATGAGAACATAGAATTCGATTATAAAAGATATGACTAGAATGCCGATGGCAATCCAGCTAATAGGGGATAGATTTTGGGTAGGAGCAAGAAGAGAGTGCATCCCATGATAGAAGGTGACACCAAAACCGATAAAGAAAACACCCACTGCACTGACGAGGTTCCAGACGTAGCTAGCTCCTCCCATTCCAGTTGAGTAATCTCGAGAGGCTTTTTTGGATGATTGCTTAAGGCCAATGAGCAGAAGAACTTGGTTAAAGGTGTCAGCGAGGGAGTGGACTGCTTCTGCCATCATAGACGGGCTGGCCGTGATAAAGAAGCCAAAGAATTTTATAATAGTAATAAATGCATTGCCGGCTATTGCTTGAACGACAACTTTTGTGCCACCAGTGGCCATAGGTACGCCTTTTGTTAAATTAAGAGGGAGATATTTTTAAAATCTCTTCCCATTAGAGTTTTTCTGCCTTCTTGACGTGCGTTCTCACTTGCTTGGTCGATAATAGAGCGCATATAGTTTGATAAGGTATCAGGAACATCACCAGAAGTATTCATATCGAAGCTTTCTTTTACATACGCTTTCATTTTACTGACTACAACGAGAACTTCCTTACTCGATGAGGCAGAAGCTGTACCCTGGGAAGGTGAGCTAACAATTCTCCTTCGAGGCTTTCTCTCTTCATTTGTTGAAGGGGCCCTTTCTTCTTCTGCATAAGCACTCTTATGGCCCATAACGGCTTGGTGAATATCCCAGCAGTCAACATTACAGAAGGCAACCTTCTTACAGCTTGAAATTGAACATTTCTGATAGAGCGAACCTAGGGATATCGGCTTTTTACAAACTCCGCAGTTTCTCCATTCCTGTGCCATTCTTTCATTCCTTGTTAGTGTTTATGCCAAAACTTTAGTCTTTAAAAGTTAGTGGGAATATCTACCTTCCTTAGATATAATAGCTGTGAATTGTGGATATGCAAAGGCCTCAAGGAGTCGAATTGTCGAAGACGGGCATGGGGAAGTGGGGCATCTATATCGCTACTTGAATTCCTTTCAATTTATGCCCTTTAAAAGGGTAAAAAAGTACTCAAATGAGCTCGCTTTGGTTACGATAGAGGACGCGAGGTCTTTTATGAAAGTTTCACTTATTACGATTATCTTACTTTATTTTTTAAACCCTCTTATAGGGGCACAAGGAGTCTCTCTTTCTCAGAGTGATTCATCTTATGATTGGATGGAGTTAGAAACCCCCTTTGTTAAATTAATTTTCCCTAAGGGAAGGGAGAAGGATGCATTGAAAATTGCAGGCCTTGTGGATAGCTATGCTCCCTATGTTGGCGTTGATTTTAATATAGAAAAACTTGAGCAATTTCCACTAATTCTAAGGCCAGGCTTAGCAATGCCAAATGGATTTGTGACCTTAGGCCCCCGCAGAAGTGAATGGTTTGCGCATGAGTCATTTTCTCCCTTTCTAGGTGGTCTAAACTTCTATCAAGCTCTGGCAATTCATGAGTACCGCCATATAACTCAATTCGATTACAATTACCGCTCTAATAATAAATTTGGTTACTACCTCTTTGGCGAGTTTGGCTCTTCCATTCTTCTGGGAGTAGGACTACCGAGTTGGTACTTTGAGGGAGATGCTGTTTATGCAGAGTCTTTCTATACTAACGGTGGTAGGGGTAAGTCTCCTCGCTTTCTCGCCCGGCTAAAGGCCCTCGTTCTTAGTGGACAGGTTCCAAGCTATGACGAGTTTGTTGGAGGTAGTTATAAGAATTTCTTACCGAATCATTATACCTATGGCCATGTTCTCGTAACACGAGCAAGAAGAAAGTATGGTGATAAGTTTTGGGCAAAGGTTGTTGATAATGTCGCAACATTTTCCCTAAACCCTTATCGCATTTATTCTGCCATAGAGACATTTAGTGGAGTTAGTTTTAAGCAATTCTATAATGAAACTTTTGAAGAGCTTAAGGATATGTGGCAAGAGGAAGGAGATCACCTTAAAAAGACAGCAGAGGTTTATGAGAGGCAGCTCTTTCCCTTTTTCGATGGAGGAAGTAAGTATCTTTTAAAAAAGAGTCTTAATAGTTATTGGGGAGTTTTCAAGAATGAAGATAGAGAGCCTTTAGTTGAGCTACCGCTATCACCAGAGCTTTCGAAAGTAGACTTGAAGAATGATCGTATTGCCTATACTCAATTCCTACCCGATACTCGCTTTGGATTCCAGGGCTTTTCAGACCTCTTCATTTACGATTTAAAGAGTAAGAGTAGAGCGAGGCTTACTCATAACAAACGTCTCTTTCATCCGGCCTTTTCTCCTGATGGCAAATTGATTGCTGTTACTTCTAAGGGGGATGACGGTAAGTGGTCTATTCATTTCTATAATAGAGAAGGAGTGCTCACTTCTAAAGTAGGTTTCAAAGGAATGACGCCTATGGAGGTTTCTTGGAAGAATAATGATGAGATTTATATCTTAGGCCAAGATGAACTTGGTTATAAATCTCTTGATCTCTTTTCTCGTGCTCAAAAAAAGAAGAAGAGAATTTTTAAAGGAACTCGAAATAATATATTTGCAATACGCTTCTCTGATGGACAACTTAGTTTTGAAGCCGATTGGCAGGGGAAGGTTGAAGCCTTTACTTTTAAAGAGGGGATTCGTGATAGTGATGGCACACTAAAGAAATGCTCGGAGAGTATCATTGGAGCCTTTACTCCTATCACGCACAAGGGGAAGATCTTTTATACAAGTGAGCTTGATCAGGGGCAAAGACTTGAGTCTCGAGAGCTTAGTGAGTGTCGGCCGATGTCATTACCGAGAATATTAGGAGCAGAGCGCCTCTCAGTGAAATCTCCCAGTGACTCATTTGTTCCCCCAAATAAGAAAGTAGTTGAGCCTAGTGTTATTTCATCTGCGGTTTCGGAGATTAAAGAGAGTAGTCAATTCTTCTCTGGTCTTACGCCGCATTCATGGAGTTTTATTGGAGGAAATGGCTTTCAAGTTTCTTTAGCAGGTAATAACTTACTTGGTACTTTTGGTTACAATGTCGCGACAGGTATTAATACTGCTGAATCAAGACCCTTTACAAATATATCCCTTAGCTATGCAGAATACTTTCCTATACTTAGTATTGGAGCAAATTATCGTGAAAGAAATTCTGAAGTTACCACTGGTGCTGGTAAAGAGCAGTGGAATGAGTTTGAGAGTTCAGCGAGTATTACACTTCCCTTTAGCTGGGTAAATAATTTCTACTTCAATAACTTACAGTTGAGTGTCTTTGGGGGGATCATAAATATCGGGGACCGATCAGGAGTAGGAGTTTACGAAGCCAATGATGAAAGGTTAGACCTAAGAGGTGGGTTGATGTCTTGGAGTATTCAAAAAGCGAAGACATTTCAACAAATCATTCCTGAGTACGGCCTTGAGCTTGTGGCCTCTTATAGGAAGAGTAATTCTAAGAGAAGAGCAACTGTTGGTAGTGAGCAATCCTTTGGCAGTCTAAAACTCTACCTACCGGCCTTTGCCCAAAATGATGGTTTTAAATTGCAGGTTAAAAGAGAGAAGCAAAGTCGTGGACTACGTAATTATCGTCATACTGCCTTTGATGATGAAGTCTTTCAGTACACTTTTTCAAGGGGATTTTCGTATGGTTATGTGGACCAGTATACAAAGATGAGTGCCGACTATGTAGTTCCGCTCCTAAACCCTAATTGGAACCTTCTCAACTTTCACTACCTTAAGAGAGTTTATACTTCATTATTCTTTGATCATACAGACTTAGAGATTCTTGGTTTTAAAGGAGAGTTGCAAAGCTTTGGGAGTGAGCTCGTTATGCAAACGAATCTCTTCCGCCGTTTTCCTCTGGACTGGGGGGTTCGCTTTAGTCAAAAGGTTGATGGCGACTCAGTATTTGATTTCTTTCTAGGATCCCAAGTTGGTTTTTAATTGGCCATTAAAAACAGATAGGGCATTCGCTATAACTTGATCCATGTCATAGTAGGAGTATGTTCCTAGTCTGC
>CALHBL010000248.1 GCA_937930825.1 uncultured Bacteriovoracaceae bacterium | reverse complement strand
GACGTGAGGATCCACAGGGCAGACCCGCGCGGGGTTTCTGCGGCTGTTCGTTTTTTTAATGGAGGTTGGGGGTGATTCGTTAACCTTTTAACCCCAGGTAGATCTGTCTTCCTTCCCTACCTGACCCTATCTCTTTCCTTATCTCTTTCTGCAAAGCGGGGGTTTCTCTTTCGAGGGCCATCTCTCTTTGGTCCGCGATCAGTACGAGAGTTACTTCGACTATTTTCTGGCTTCTTGGCACCCTTTACTCTGAGGTCCCATTTCATATTGCGTGGAATACGAACTTTATTTGCGAGGTAGAGACGCATTAATTGCTCAAGAGCTGTAAGCATGTCTGCCCGGTTCCTTAAGAGGAGACCTTCGTCTGGTCCAGCAAATGAAACTTCAAGGTTGTCTCCCTTAGGCTGAACTTTTGCTGTAACTCTTACATGAGAAAGCTTTAAGACCTCTTCAATAAAAGGAAGTAAGATTTTTTCGTGGTTTGCTACAACAGTAAACTTATAGGTATTTCTAGAAGCACCAAAGAAGAAGAACTTCTTTCGTCCCTTCTTGGTAACTTCACTTTGAAGAAGTGACTCATCCTTCATCATGTAATACCCAAGGGCCGCTTGAATAGCTTGAGCTTTACTATCACTTGTATGGACAAATACTCTTCTGTCACCGTTACTTACTTCACTGGCCACAAATTTATTAAATATAGTCGGCTGAGCACGTTCTAAAGGAGTACTTGGAGTACTATTGCTCTTGGAATGTCGATCATCTTTAGAGAAGTTTTTCTTATTGTCTCTGCGAGTATCTCTCTTATTTCCTCTATCATTATTTCTGTCGTTATTTCTTTCGTTTCGACTAACTGGCTTCATAGTCTTTCCATCTATATAAGGTTTTGGTGGGATTTTAGCGGTGACATCTTCATTTGTGACATCAAGTTTTTCAATTTTAGAGTCAATGAACTTATAGATATCTTCAAGGTGTTCGCAATCTTCATGAGCACAGAAACTTATGGCCTTGCCAACTTTTCCTGCCCTTCCGGTCCTACCAATTCTATGAACATAGTTGGCAGCTTCTTGAGGAAGGTCATAATTAATAACTAAGTTAACGTCCTTTATATCAAGGCCTCTTGCTGCAACATCTGTGCAGACTAAGATCGTAACTTCCTTCGCTCTAAATTCTTCCATGAGTTGTGTTCGTTTATTTTGAGGAAGGCGTCCCGATATCGGCTTGGCCTTGTAGTCCATTAAACGTAACCACTCTGCTACGAGGTGAGTTTGAAGCTGTGTGTTGCAAAATATAATGGCGTAGATATCCTCATGATTTTTAAGAATATTTGCAAGGTAGGGCATTTTCTCTTTTTGAGTAATCATTGCAAGGGAGTGATTGATATTATCAACAACTAGCGAATCCACATTGAGCTTGAGCTCAAGAGGATGTGATTTAAATTTATAAGCCGTTTTAAGAACTTCAAGGTTTGAAGTTGCACTCACCATAATAAGCTGACGATCTACTGGTACTCTTCCTAGGATAAATTCAATATCCTTTTGAAAGCCCATATCAAAGAGCCTATCTGCTTCATCAAAGACGAGGGACTTTACTTGCTTAAGTGAGACAAATTTCTGTTTTACTAAATCAACCAGTCTTCCAGGGGTTGCAACTAGAACTCTAGTACCTTCTTTGAGAAGTGACTTTTGTTTATCAATAGATTCCCCGCCAATAAGGCAAGTTGCATGTATGCCTAAATCTTTGCCAAGAGTATTGAAAACTTTATGAGTTTGTTGAGCAAGCTCCCTTGTAGGACTCATCACTATATATTGAACGAGCTTGTCTTCACCGTTTTGTGGGCCTTCTCCTTGCTGTCCTTCTTCGCGCAGTATCTGCTCTATAATAGGAATAGCAAAGGATCCAGTTTTTCCGGAGCCAGTCTCGGCTTGAGCAAAAATATCTTTACCTTCAAGAATTGGCCCTATAGTCAATTCTTGAATAGGTGAAGCATTGTTGAAGCCAATAGTTTCAAGGGTATTAAGAAGCGCCGAGTTTAATTTAAACTCGTTAAAAGATGTTGTAGTTTCCATACAAAGTATATACATGGAATTTTTTAAAACGGGTAGGTTTAATGGCCCCGTTAGAGGAGCTTTATTCCTATGCTTTGTTTTTTAGCAATTTTAAATGAGTAAAGGTCTAGGAAACACGTATTTAACTTTAATAAAGAGTTTTTGTGCAGAGAGTATTTTAATGCAGGTGATAAGAAAATCAAATTCTATCCTTAGATCTTAAGTGTTTGGATTGCACGCACTGAGTAGAGAAGATTTATTTCCCACTCACTTGCTAACTTGAAAACTCAAACAGGAGGACTATATACCGCTACTGGGAATGAATTCAAGCAGCACGCCTAAAGGCGCGTAGCTTGAGCCTTAGTAACATTCGAGTATACAAGTCTTTAGGTAAGTTTTCAATACTTGAAAACTCAAACAGGAGGACTATATACTAAGGCCGCCCACTTTCTTTATAAAGGTTGCTTCAATGAGAAAAGAGTTCTTCATCTTTTGCGTATTAGTTTGTTTATTTATTGCCTTAGGTTTTATCATCCTACCTGACTATTACTTTCCGATTCACTCGACTCTTTCAGTGATTCTCGGACTTATCGTTCTCCTTGGTCTAAGAGACAGCTTTCAAAAGAAACATACGATTATTAGAAACTTTCCAGTCCTTGGTCACTTTCGTTATCTCTTGGAAAGGGTTAGACCAGAGATTCAGCAGTACTTTATAGAGAGTAATACAGAAGGAAAGCCCTTCAATAGAGAAGAGCGCTCCCTTGTCTATCAAAGAGCTAAGAAACAAATTGATACCGTTCCTTTTGGAACTCAACTCGATGTCTACAAAACAGGCTATAGCTGGGTAAATCATTCTTTGATGGCCAAGCATGTGGACCCTGAAGATATGAGAATCACAATTGGTGGTGACGAATGCAAGCAACCTTATAGCGCTAGTGTTCTCAATATTTCGGCCATGAGCTACGGGTCTTTATCAAGCAACGCTACTGAGTCGCTAAATGCTGGGGCCCAAATTGGTAACTTTGCTCATAATACTGGTGAAGGAAGTATTAGCCAGTATCACTTAAAAAATAAAGGAGACCTCATATGGCAAGTGGGGACAGGGTACTTTGGTTGCCGCAATAAAGACGGAAGCTTCAATGAGGAAATGTATAGAAAGAACGCGATGAGAGATGAGGTCAAAATGATTGAATTGAAACTCTCTCAAGGGGCAAAGCCTGGGCATGGGGGAATATTACCAGCTAAGAAGATAACAGAAGAGATAGCAGAAATTAGGGGGGTAGGTTTTGATAAGGATGTTGTTTCTCCTCCTACTCATTCAACTTTTTCAACTCCAAAGGGCTTACTCGAGTTTATTGGAAAGCTGAGGGAGCTCTCTGGCGGAAAGCCTGTTGGTTTTAAGCTCTGCTTAGGGAAGAGGAGAGAGTTTATGGCCATATGTAAGGCCATGGTTGAAACAGGTAATCTTCCCGACTTTATTTCAGTAGATGGTGGGGAAGGTGGGACTGGTGCGGCACCACTAGAGTTTTCAAATTATATGGGAACTCCAGGTTTAGAAAGTCTTGTATTCATCCATAACTGCCTTGTTGGTTTTGGGATAAGAGATAGGATTACTATTATCTCCTCAGGAAAAATCGCCAGTGGTTTTGATATGATCCAGC
>CALHBL010000247.1 GCA_937930825.1 uncultured Bacteriovoracaceae bacterium | reverse complement strand
GTAATCACGGTACTAGTGATAATATTGAGATCAAGGCCTCATCCCAAGTTATCGGCCATAAAGATGATAGAGAAAGTATTCCTAATAATGACCTTTCTACCGTCTCAATAATGTCTCAGGGTGGAAATACAATGTGCACAGGAACAGTTGTAGGTCCAAGACATGTACTAACAGCCGCCCATTGTCTTTATAATCACTATAGGAGTAAGTTAAAAGAAAATCTCTACATTACTCCCTCTTATAACCATGCCCACAACCAAGCACCAGTAAAGCGCTTCTTCATCAATAGTGTTTACATCCTTGAGGATTTTATTAAAAGTGGTGCTGGCCATAGAATGGTTCCTTATGATTCTTATAGCTATGACATTGCTCTAGTTGAAGTTCACAATATTGATGGAAGTACCTCCTTTGAAGATCAAACGCAATCCATTCCCATAACATACTTTGATGATCGTCTTCATCTTGGAAAAAACTTTATTGAGATAAGTGCCTATCATGGAGATCTCGTCAGGAATACTCTCTATAGAGAAAGGAACTGCTCTATTGGTGGGATCGGTCCAACGGGTCTACTTGGTCACACGTGTGATAACTTCAAAGGCTCTTCTGGCGCATCTCTAAAAGTAAATAAGCAGATCGTTGCTCTCAATACTGCTGAGATGGATTCTAATTATAATATTGCCACTCCTCTCACTCAGCAAATCGTTAAAAACCTTAACTCTATTGTTAATGATCTTCCTCAAAATCAATTTAGTAAAATTAGCTCGAAGCAAACTCCCTTTAAAGGAGTCCAAATAGTAAATAAATGTGATAAGAAGCTTTATATCGCTTTCTATTACCAAAATTTAAATAACGAGTGGGTCTTTATGGAGCACTCCCGCCTATTTCCAGGAGAGCTATCTTTCTCCCTTCTAGCGACCATGAACAGTGATCTCTACTATCATGTGAGAACCCAAGCAAAAGAAGAAGTCATCGGTGGAAGCTATGTGGCGCTAGATACTTTTGATCGAGAATTTAGAATGAGACCAATTCATATGGGAAATAGAATATATGACCATTTTTTAGAAATAAAGTGTAACTAAATTTAATCTAGTGGTTGGAACACTAGTACCATTCCAATAAAGTTCATTTTTTAGTTTTAAATTTATTATAATAATAGAGGGTTTTACCGTATAATGATCTAGTTTAATTTTATTCAACGATTTTTACTACACTGGAGAAATTATGAACTTATCAAAAATTGTTATTACCCTACTTTTTTTAACATCAACTCAAGTCTTTGCTGGTGATATGAAAGCAGAAATGCTCTCTAAAGCTAAGGCAATGGCCTCTAAGAATATTGAAAAACAAATGGGTGTTCTCAAAGATCTTAAAAGCTGTATCACTAGTGCTGGAGACCGAGGAGCGCTAAAGAAGTGCCGCAAAGAAGCAAAGAGTAAGCGCGAAGCTCTGCGTGCGTCTAATAAGGCAGAACGCCAAAGCATAAAAGATCAGCGTAATAAAATGAAAGAAGCTGGTAAGAAATTTCTTAAGTAATCAACTGGGCCTTCCTACTCTCCTAAGAGAGAAGGAAGGCCATTCTAAGCTAGCTCATCTCCCAAAAATATCCGGTAAACATTTCAATTCGTTCTCAAAGTAATGAATTTACTGCTAAAAAGATTCAGTAAAAAACTTGGGATGATTTCGATGAAGAAAGTGATCTTTTCTGCTATTTTGCTTATTCAACTTAGTTGTTTCGCTGAAACAACTCTTCATTACAATTGTAGTGCCCCTATGATTGAAGACCAGAATACATTTACGATGACAAGCTCGCTTTCATTAAAGAATTTCTCACCAGACTCGCCCACTTCATGGATACTCAAGCAAGACATTACAGGACTTTTCCTTCAAGAATCTGCACAAAACTCTCCTCAGGAACTCCACTTCAATGTTGCAGGAACTGCAAAGAAAGTAATGACAGACGGTAAGAAGCTCCTCAAGTTAGCTTTAAGAAACCGGCTCAAAGGTCAATTCATTCAGCTTAATCTCAATGACTCTAACAAACTCTCAAGTAGTATCGAAATAGAAAATGGAACAGTTTATAAATCTTCTTGTAAAGTACTCTCAATAGAAACATGTTCATTCGGTAGTGACTACTTTGATATTCTTAACAATCCTAGAATCAACACCCAGGAGCTTGGAGTTATTAAAAAGAGAATGAAGGCCTTTGATGAGACTATTCCTGTACGAAAAGTAAGAGTTATACTCGACGAGACTCAATCATTTCTAATGTTCTACACTTTTAATTACGCTGTAGATGGAGGCAGCACCTTTGGTCAAATAGAAGACGATGAAGGTCGTATTGTCGCTAAGATTCAAAATAGTATGCTCTACCAGTGTAATGTAATGACGCCTCTAAGTTTATAGAAGAAGCTTATTTAGGCGTGCTGCTAGAATTACTTTCCAACCAAGAGCAGCGAAACTAAAGATATTCTTTAATAAGGTCTGCTAGGTCTTTACGTTGCATCCTTTGAATATAATCTACACAACTCTTACCGCTGTAGTCCTTCTCCGTAGGAGAGAGGCCTAATTTTAGAAACTTCTCCATAATTAGAGATGATCCTTTCTGTGTTGCTATTGCCAAGTAACTCTTTCCCTCTATTTTAAGAGTGTACCTTGCACCGAGGTTAAGCAAGACCTGAACAACTTCGCTATTATCGCCCTTAATAGCATCAAATAATGGCTCTCTTTTTTCAAGATCCTTTTCATTAATCTTTAATTTTTGAACACAAATAAGATACTCCACAAGGTCTGGATTCCCCGAAAAGGCGGCAAAGTGAACAAGTGTTTTTCCATTCTTAGCTTTTAGCTTTGGATCCCCTCCAAGAGCAATGAGCTCTTGGACTTTTTCAAGCTCCCCTAGATAGCAATTTGTCATCAGTGGAGTTATACCCTGAGCATTTCTTCTATTAGGATCAATCTCCCCCTCTTCATTAACTGGACATTCATCACCTAAGTTCTTAACACTCCAAACCTCTTCACCAATATCTTCCTTACTCCCTTTAATTTTTGTAATTAGCTCCTCTTCTTCGGCCTGTCCTTTAA
>CALHBL010000246.1 GCA_937930825.1 uncultured Bacteriovoracaceae bacterium | reverse complement strand
CACCAACAAGCTTTTTCTTATTGTTGATTTTCTCTTTCCTCTTTTCCATCTTCTGTAATGGAATTTTTTCGGCCTCGACAAGTTGCTTGACGATGTCTTTAGGTAGTCCTGTGTTAATTGAGCCAAATGCTATGCCCAAGGTGCGTCCTCCTGACGGTGTACAAACAGCTTGCTTCTCGCTAGTGCCTGTCTAAACTACTCCTATTCTAGCAAAATATAAGTGTTAATGGCGGTGTGCGCAAAAATTGCCTTTATTAATGATTTGATAGAGCTTGTGATTGCAACTTGTGAGAAACACATTAAAATGAAAAAAGGCCGGTTGGGGCCGGCCAATTTTTCATTCGAGAAAATGAGTTGGTTATTTGTTGTATTAAACTTGTCGGGAATTATGGAAAATACTTTAGCCCCTAAGTCGGGCATTATCTATTTAAAGTCAAAATTCTTTTTAATTCGGGTACTTACGTATTTTTCTTTTCTCTTTCTTCCTGTTTGGATTCCAAAGGCATTGGAGCTTTCAAGTGCAGCTCAAGCATTGGCCACAACTCTCTTCATACTCTTTATTTGCAGCCAGTGGTTCTTTCTAGGTAAAGAAATAGATCATCGCTTAAAAATATACTTTAGGGTGAATAGTTCAATGGACAGGATAGTTTACAGGCTGTTCTTGGGGATGTTCTTCTTCATTGTATACTTCAATATATTAAGCCTATTTCCTGGCAAGTGGATCAATAATCTCTTTTGGACGACATGGGTGATTTTGGGAATTTTCTATAGTTGGCCTACACGGGGAAAGATAATAAGAGAGTCAGTGACTTCAAATTTTACTGAGTTTAGATACTTAGATTCATTTGAGAAAACGTTAGTTTTTCTCATTTTGATTTTATTTGGTTTCTCTATTCCCGACCTTCCTGCGATTACAAACCATGAAGCTCTAAAGTTATTCTTTGATCCTAACGAGAGGGTTAGTGAGTTCTTCTGGAACTTTCTGAATGTAAACTACTACCCTTTCTTTAAATATCCAAAGCTCTATAAGATGGCATTGAGCTTTCATTTCTACTTTGTAAATTTAGGATTATTTCTCTTTTGTTTCTATGGGCTTCTTCGTTTCTTTGTTTCAAGAAGACTTTCTTTACTGGGAGTATTTGCATTAGTATCAAGCTGGTCTTTTACAAAAATCCTTGTTGCGGACTTTGGTTCGTCCCTGGTTACAACTTATTCATTATTATGGGTATGGACATTACTCTGGGTTATTCGAAGTTCTACTTATAGAACAGGGCTTTTCCTGGGCTTAGTAAGCCTCTTCGGTGTTCTTATCAATAAAAATTGGATATTGTTATGGATTCCCCAACTCTTTTTCATTTATACATTCTTAAAGCATAAAACCACTTGGTATAAGAAGCAGCTCTTCCGCTATGCTAGCTTCGGTCTTGCTCTGGCCATTTTGGTCTACTTCAATAGCAATAGTTACGTAGATGATGTCTTCAAAATTAATACAGACTATTGTGCATTAGTTTTGAATATCTTTAAGAGAAAGGCTTTCTTCTCTTTAAGCTTGTTTGGTTTTTTAATTATGATTATTCTCTTATTGAGAAAAGACGATAAGAGATTTCACAATATTAAAATTAACGCGATGTCATTTTTGAACCTAGTTCTAGCGACTTCTGCCTTGGTCGTTTTTGATATCTTAACTTCATCTAGGATTTTCTCTGATTTCTCTGTAATGTGGCTAATGGCCTTATTTAGCCTTTTGCCACTGGAGCTCATCTTCCAGACAATGAGTAGGTTACGCTCTAGTCGAAACCTAATTTACCTCGTCTATATTCTAATTTGCTTGCTCGATAGTCACTTTGAAGGCCGGGTTAAGATTATGCTGAGGACATTTGACTTCTAGAATAAGGTCTTTGAGGGCACCTGACACCACTTAGAAGATAGTTTTATTAAGGAACATGGAAATTGTGAATAACTTGTCAAAAAGTGTTGATATTAAAAGATGTTGTGTTGACGTTTTTCTTGAGATGCATTATGAAATTGGCTAAGCTATCGTTATTTAAGTAAAAAGCTTCGAAACTCATTGAACTTCTTTAAAAAATTTGCTGGGGATAAAATGTGGATAACTTACCCCTCTTTTGTGGATAAGTGTCAAGAGCTCCATAAGTATTCTAGCTTTATCAAAGAAACTGTCAGTAGAAGCAGCGCATATACAGCTTGGGCTTAGTGAGTTAATGTAAGAAAAAACCATGCTTTGATAGTTTAGATTTATGAAGGCATTAAAAGGCCCCAAGGAAGTTAAAATGAAGTTCAGAGTTAAAGATCATTACTTTAAAAAGGCAAAGAAAGATAATTTTCTTGCGCGTAGCGTATATAAATTAGAAGAGATAGATGAGAAATACAAGGTCCTTAGTAAAGGCAACCTTGTGGTGGACCTTGGTTATCACCCAGGTTCATGGGTTCAATACACCTCAGAAAAAGTAAGTGATAAAGGCTTGGTTGTCGGGATTGATATAAGACCCATTAACAAGCAACTTCTTTCGTTAAAGAATGTCTCTCTCTTTGAGAAGTCAATCTTCGATGTTACAAAACCCGAAGATTTAGATCAAGAATGCCTCTTTGATGTAGTGTTATCGGATATGGCACCAAATACGACCGGTGTTCGTTCTGTTGACCAGGATCGCTCACTCAATTTAGTTGAAGAAGTTTTTCATATATTACCGGTGTTTTTAAGGCCAGGTGGAAATATGGTAATAAAGGTATTTGATTCCCATGGAGCTCAAGTATTTTTAAAGGAAAATAAAAGTCTCTTTGAAGAATTCCATCTACTCAAACCTAAGTCTACAAGGTCTGTTTCCAAAGAATTTTTTGCTATAGGTAAAGGCTATAAGGCATAATAAGGAATGATTAATAAGAAAAATGTATTGATTTTTTCGATGGTATTATTACTTGGATTTGGGTCTTTTGGCCTAATCAATTTTGTTGAAAAACAAGAAGAGAAAAGTACTGAGAATATATTAAAATTCGTTAGGGCGTCCGTAAGTCAGCAAGTTATCTCAGAAGGTATTTTCCCCAAAAAAATTATATATGATGATAGTGAAATAAATGTTGCCTATTCCCTAGATCAAAGAATTCAAGAGGGACTAGAGAAAATTCTTAAACGCTACCCCTCCGATCACACGGCAGTTGTAATTATAGATAACGGAACTGGTATGATCTTAGCTGCTGCTGGGATTGATCGACAGAGTAGAGAAATAGGTTACTCGTTACCCTTTTCTACCACTCACCCATCTGCTTCATTATTTAAGGTTGTGACTACTGCAGACCTTCTTGAAAATGGTAAGATGCAGCCTCATACGAAATTGAGTTATCGTGGCAGGGGAACAACTCTATATAAGTATCAACTAAAGAATAAAATGAGTCGCTGGACTAGATGGATTAGTTTCCAAAAAGCTTTCGCATCATCTAATAATGTGATTTTTGGCAAAGCTGCAATTACTAAAAGCTCAGGACAATCTATTTTTAAGACAGCATTCAATTTTGGTTTTAACAAAGAGTTAATGAATGACTTCAACTTAGGGCCCTCAAGGTTCTTTATGCCAGAGTCACAATACCATCTTGCTGAATTAGCTTCAGGCTTTAATAAGGAGACTGTAATCTCTCCTGTTCATGCAGCAGCTCTTGCATCAATCATTGCAAACGATGGTAGACTTCTAACTCCAAGACTAATTACAGGTATTTCACTTGAGGATGGAGAGACGTTGTCTTACGAGGTAGAGAAAAAGCAAGTAATCAGTGAAAAGACATCTAAGGATCTTGCTAAGATGATGGAGTTAACAACAAAGAGAGGAACTGCTCGTGCTGTGCTAAGAGGTAGGCTAGGAAGAAGGATTGCTAACTCCTTTACGGTTGGAGCTAAGACTGGCAGCATAACCGGAGGCATACCTAGAGGTAAGAGAGATTGGTTAACTCTCTATGCAAAACCTAAATCGAGTGATGAGAAAAGTAGATTTTCTGATGAAGGAATCTCTTTAGCGATCATGAATATAAATGGTAAGAAGTGGTATTATAAATCGACCTATATTGCGAAGAGAGTACTCGAGTTATATATGAAAAATTATAAACTATTGAGTGAAAAATCAATATGATAGTGAATAACGAAGAAGCAGAAGTAGTAGATATAAAAGAGGACTTCATACCTGAAGAGAATGAAGCTCTTCCTCTTTCTATAGGATGGAAGTCAAAGAAAAAGAAGTATATCAAAGAGATTCTAGCGTTAGTGTTTATCGTTTTTCTTGCCTGCTCTTTTAGGTCATCTGGTGTTGAGCTTTTTAAAATTCCTACAGGGTCAATGATTCCAACTCTTAGGATTGGTGACTTTATACTTGTTAATAAATATACTTATGGGTTTAAACTACCTTTTTCTGACATAACTTACTTCTCTAAAAAGCCTGACCCTATTTATTTAACTGAAGAAAAACCTGTAAAACGTGGAGACGTTATAGTCTTTAAATATCCAAAAGACCCAAGTATCAATTATATTAAAAGGGTTATCGCTATTCCTGGTGATACTGTTGAAATACAAGATAAATTTGTGCTCATTAATGGAGTAAAGGTAAATTCTACAAAGGTTTCGAGAAGGGACCTTATGGAAACAATGGATGAAAAATATAGAGATAATAACTTATCTTTTTATGAAGTAGCACTAAAGGATAAGTCTTTTATCTATCAAATTGATAATGATAACTTTTTTAAAGTTAACTTTAATAAAATAACGATTCCTGAAGGTAAATTCTTTGTTATGGGAGATAACAGAGACTTCTCTTATGATTCACGTTATTGGGGTCTGGTTCCCAGAAGTCACTTAGTTGGCAAAGCAGTGATTGTTTGGCTTTCAATAGATTTTAGCCCATCAGGGGCAAACTCTATTGAGCTTCGATCAGATAGAATTGGGCAATCAATTCAGTAGCTCTACCCTAGTGGTTCCAAGATTACCTTCGATGAAATCATATTTAATATCCCCTTTAAAGCGATTAAACAGGTCGTAGAGAGACTTTTTTAAAATACCATCTCCGTGCCCATGAATTATATCTACAAAGGGGAGATCTCCATTAATAACCTCTAGAATATGTCTTTCTGCTTTTACCAAGAACTCATCTCTTCTAAGTCCCCTAGCGTCTAAAAGTAGGCTGGCCTGGCCGAGTTCTTTAGTGGTGAATATATTGACCTTTTGCTGATCTTTTTTACTGTGATCCTTGGACAGGTAGAGGTCGTCCAGCTTTAGCCACATTTTGATTCCAGAGCACTCTAGTTGAGCAGTCCCCTTCTTTTCATTAATTTTAATGACCTTTCCCATTTTATCTAATTTTTTGCTATAGGCAGACTTCCCTATTTGAGCAATACCGAGGTTTTCTGGAAGTGGAACGATAGATTTCTTTTCTAGTATTTCCATAGGGGCTATAGAGTTAAGTTTCTCAGAGATTTTAACAATATTTCGAACCTCCCCTCTTTTTATTTTTTCACTTAATTCAAATGTTTCATTTTTTAAGTCATTCCATTTTAAATTAAATTCTTTCTTCATTTGGTTTCGCTCAATTTCTAATAAACCTGAAATTGAAGTTTTTTCTTTATCTAAGGAAGCCCTAATAGCTGTAAGCTCTTTTTTAAGATCACTATTTGAAAGTTCTAAGTTCTGAAGTTTTTCAAGTTTATTTTCAAGGTTTTCATTAGAGTTACTATAAGAGCGAATAGAGTCAGAAAGCTCTGAGCTCTTTAAAATATCTTCTTCCAGCCTTCTAAAAACTTCTTTTGCGTAACTCTTTCCTGGGCTTCCTAGAAAGAGTTGATAAGTTGGAAGACCCTTCCCTGCAATAAATCCCATGTGTGCACTCTGTAAAATTGAACTAGAGAATATCCATTCTTTTAAATTTTCATGGTGGCTAGATATGAATGTAATAACACCTTTTGAGTTGAGTTTATCTATGAGGCCCATTGCAAGTTGAGATGCCTCAAGTGAGGATGTAGAATTAAAAATTTCATCTATAAAGAGAATATCACCTGGTCCAGAGCTTTTTAGAGTTTTTAAATAGACGAGTGCTTCAGAGCTAAAGCTACTTAAGCCTTCGAGGAGATTTTGATTGTCATGGCTTAAGAATTTAATATTTTTTGAATAGGGAATATTAGCATCTGAAGCAGGAATGCCAAAGCCCAAGTGGGGGAGTACCATGCAAAGGCACATGGTCTTAAGAAGAACTGTCTTACCACCTGTGTTAGGGCCACTAATTAGGATACCCTTCAGTTTACCTTTTTGAATAAGGTCATTCTTTACAGGGTCTTCAATTAAAGGGTGATGAATATTTTTAAAGAAAACATCACGATTACCATTAGCGAATGATGGTGTGCAAAGACTAAGTTTAACTTTTGCCCAAAGACGGCCATATGTTGCATCAACAAGTTTAATGTAATCAATAATAGGAAAATAGATGTCTTTATTCTGAGCGATTGTGTCACTGCAAGATTTTAAAATTTTATATACCTCTCTTTCAAGAGCCGCTTCAAGTTCTGCTTTTATATTTGCTAGTTCTCTTAAAAGGATTGGCTCTACAAAGAGAGTGCTTCCTGAGTTTGAACGATAAACTATTTTCCCAAGACCTGAGTTATAGCGGTCTGAGCGGACGGGGAGTAAGTAGCGATCATCTAGAACATCGTAACTTTCATCTTGGAGAAGATCCTTCTTTGACCACTCATGAGAAACTTTCTGAAGGAGCACCCTAATTTGCTTTGAAGAATCTTTTATTTTCTTGTCTATAGGAGCTAGGGTAGGATGCTTATAGTGAATAACTTCTTTTGTTTTCTCGTCAAAGAGCACTGGGACAGTTTTTATCAAGTCTTTAAACTCTTTATCAATTTTTTCTTTTGGGGCAATATCATTCTGGGGATAGAGAAAGGTCTTTCTAAGCTTGTGAAATACGATGAGACAGTTATAAGCATCTATTAGTTCTTTAGGTTCCAACGTTTGAAATTTGTTTAGTTTTATCTTTATAGTTTTAAATTGAAAATCGGGATGAATAGAAGAGAGCTGTTTAGGATAGAAACTTTCCCAATTGAGGTTCTTTTGCATCTCTTCTTGTCTAAAGTAATATCCCTCAATCTCTTCCTTGCTGCGAGCACATAGTTGCCCTAAGCTTTCAGAGCTGTATTGATATCGATTGTGAGAAAAGCGAAACTTCTCACTCAGAAGCTTGAGAACTTCGACAAGATCGAGTGTGTCTTGGTTTTCTAGAAATTGTCCTGATAAGATAGAAGTCGCCATGAACCAATCATTAAATAACCTAACACTGAAAGTCGAGAACTTTTCTAATATTCTAGAAGAGAAGGGTTATGGGCAAGTACAGCAAGTGACTAGTTCACCTCATGTACTTTGTCTGCAATGTAGAGTCCCCGGAAAAACAGTGTACTTATATTTAGGAAGGGGAGTCACTTACCAAGGGTTTGACCTTGGTACGAATAAAGTACCTCCATCTCTGCGTATACAAGACAAGTTCCTTCAATTTGCGCGACATAATTGGCGAGGAATGCTTGTTGTAGCAGCAACTGTTTCAGAGAATGATCGTGTGCTTACGCTTCAAGGAAAAATGGGTCCTTTTACCCAAAAGGCTTTCTTCTTTTGGCGAGGAAGAGATTTATTTTTTGCTAATATCAGGTTAGATGAGCATCAAGCAGAGCTTTTTACAAGCTGGGAAGGGAAGAGGAGCTTAGACTCAGAGTTAGCAAAATCTATTGGCCCGGGTGATTTATTCAGGGAGTTAGGCTTTGGTGGTGTAGAGTTTGGTCAGCAGAAGAGCAAAGACTTTAATTTTGAAGAGTACATAGGGCAGTTTAACTCTGATGACTCTGAATCAAGTAAGAGAACTCGAGACGAGAAGACCTTAGCTAAAATGAAAAAAGAGCTGACTCGATTTAATTCACTTTCATTAATTGAACGCTTTGTGAACATTGACTTAGAGAAGCAAAGATCAGTGGGTGAGGGAAGGTTTAAGGTTAGCTTTGTTGGTCTCGAAGGGCATTTCAAAAAGAGAGAATTTCTCTTTGATAAAATTAAAGCTTGGAGGAAATCTAAATCTCGCCTTGAGGATAGGATGAGTACTATAGAGGCGAAGATATCTTCCAAAAATGGTAGTAAAAGTGAGCTAAGTAAGAAGTTTAAGATAGTTCAACCTATATGGAAGGTAGAAAAAAAGAAGAGCAAAATTGTTACAGAGCAGAGTCATATTGAGTTTTCTTATGGTGAGTGGAATTGCTTCTTAGGAAGAACTGCACAAGAGAATGATTTTATTCGAAAAGAAAAAGCGAAGAAGAATGATTGGTGGATACACCTTGAGGGGATGAAGAGTGGTCACCTCATTATAAAAACAAATGGCAGTTCTCTTAATTATGATGATCTTCAGATATTAGGGTCAGCATTAGTGGAGCTTTGTGGTCAGGCATATGCAGATATTCCCCTTATCTTTACTCAGGTAAAGAATTTAAAAGGGGTTAAAGGCATAGCTGGTACAGTTACTTATAAGAAAGAGAAGCATTTAAAGATCATTTTTGATCCTGCTTGGCGGCAAAAGCTTACTTCGATTGAATAGCTTTAAATTGGCTGAGATAATAGTTTAGCTAAGGGGTTTAAATGCGAATTTTATGCTTGTCATTATTTATACTATTAAATTTAGGGGTTTCTGCTTCAAATCCAGTCGAAGATTTTGACTTAAGATCTTACTCCCCTGTGAAGAATGGATTAAAAGATCTTTACTGTGAAATTAGAATTAAGGGTTTAGCGAAGAAAATAAGAGAGCAGTTCATTACCTTAAAAATAAAGGATGAGGTCTTCTTTAAATTTTATTGGGTCTATCCAGGAAAGTTAGAGTTTGTAGTTGAGGGACTACCTTCCGGCTTTAGTGAGCTTAAAGATAATTTAAAGAGATTAATAGTAAGTCGCGCCGATTATATAATTCCCCAAAAACTATTCCCAAAGCTGAGAAGCTATCAATTGAATGTAAAAAAGTCTGGAAAAGACTTCTTAGTGAAGGCCGATGATCCCACAAATGGTAAAACAATAAATAAAATGGAAATGAAGTTCACCGGAGATGGACGCCTGAGTCAATATAAGAGTTATAGTCCGCTAGGCTTTGAGG
Source organism: uncultured Bacteriovoracaceae bacterium (assembly GCA_937930825.1). GTDB lineage: Bacteria > Bdellovibrionota > Bacteriovoracia > Bacteriovoracales > Bacteriovoracaceae. The sequence goes on along the minus strand of CALHBL010000246.1, from coordinate 1,295 downwards.
AATCAAAGTTTAGTTATTTGAAAAAATCTTGGTCTAAGAACAAATGGGTGCTAGAAAAAGTGGAGGCTAAGGCCATTCAGGGACCCCAAGTTACTGAAAGTACAAGTGTTATTAAGTTTGAAAATAATGTTGGCTACGGTTTACCTGTAAAAGTTGATATAGTCAGCAGGCAGTATGTTGCGGCACCTGGTAAGAAGGAAAGGCTGCAGGAGCGAAGTGGAGGTTCTCAAGTCACTTTTAGCAATTATAAAGTGAACTCCGGTATTGCTCGAAAGTTCTTCAGACTTCAGGAGTAGTTATGAAAAAGTGGGCCATTGTTTTTACGCTAGTCTTTGTAGTAGGCAGTTGCTCAAAACAATCTCCAGACTCTATAAGCACAGATTATAAAGACAGTTTAAGCGATTCACTTAGAGCTGAATCATGCCGCAATACAGAGTTAACAAATAATCTTCTCGAAGCAAGAAATTTAAAGAATCTATTTGAGTGCACAAAGTGGAATAAGAAATTTCCATCAATGTACAAAAGTATTTTAGAAATGAATCCTGACTCTTGGAATTATTTTGCTACGCCAATAAATAATAAGATATTTAATGATAAGCAGCTAAGAGAAAAGTTGATCGATCTTACTAATGAGTTAGATAGCTTTGGTGGCCTAGATGAGTTAGGTAAGGTTATCCAGTCTTTAAGTGACTCCAATTTCTTTAAAAATATCCATGACGTCATCTCTTGTGCTGAAGGCACTGACACCTGTTTAACAAATGAAAAGCTTAAGCGTAAAGACTTAGTCTCTTTCTTCAATCTCTTTCAATTTTCTAGCGAAGACCTAAGTTTTTTAGAGTCGTTCTTCAAAAGTTTTTCTCTTGCTATAGCTGAAGCAGAATCTTTTCCAGCTGCTTTGAGAAAAGAGTTAGATAAACCGCTTTTCTCAAGTACGAGACTGGTTTTTCTAGATCAAATCTTTTCCAAAATGAGTAGCCTAGAATTTAAAAACGATCTCGCTTTTTATAAGAATGTACTTAGTCAAAGAGTGAATGAAGAATTTTGGTTGAAAAGCTTTTTTAGAAATAGTATCCGTGCTGAAGACTTTGATGACTTAGTATTCTTCCCGATTGAAGCTGAGAAGAACCTTTGGAAGGACTTTCGCTTATTGAATATCGCTATTAAATCTGACCTAGTTTGTAACCCTCCAGGAAATATAAATGTAGTAAAGATAGACGTCTCTGATCATATGACGACTTTTTTAAGAGAGCTATTTGACTCCACACAGGAGAACCTATTTCAAAAAACTATTCAAA
>CALHBL010000245.1 GCA_937930825.1 uncultured Bacteriovoracaceae bacterium | reverse complement strand
GGCTGTGCTTCTACAGGTGTTCTCGTTTCTGCCCATTCAAGTTTAGCGACCTGGCCAATCATAGGCTTTGGAACTGAAGAGCAGAAGAAGAAGTACTTGCCGAAGCTAGCGAGCGGAGAATGGGTAGGCTGCTTTTGTCTTTCTGAGCCGAATGCTGGTTCAGATGCAGCTAGCCTAACAACCTATGCCGAAGATAAGGGAGATCACTGGTTAATTAATGGAACCAAGAATTGGATCACCAACGGTAAGCAGGCCAATCTGGCAATTGTCTTTGCTAAAACTGAGAAAACTGATGATCACAAGGGAATGTCAGCTTTTATAGTTGAGACAGCGAGCGACGGCTACGAGATTCAAAAAGCAGAAGACAAGCTGGGCATTAGAGGGTCATCAACAACTCAAATTGTTTTAGAGAATGTTAAGGTCCCAAAAGAGAACTTACTAGGAAAAGAAAAGAAAGGCTTCAGTATCGGCTTGGCCACCCTTGATGGTGGCCGAATTGGGATTGCTGCTCAGGCCCTAGGTATTGCAGAGGCGGCTTTTCGCTACGCAAAGAAATACTCAATAGAGCGAGTTCAATTTGGGAAGCCCATTGCGGACCTTCAAGCTATTCAATTCATCCTTGCTGATATGAGTACAAAAATTGCTGCTTCGCGATTACTCATTGCTGAGGCTTCAAGGTTGAAAGACCTTGGTGAGAAATATACTAAAGAGGCCGCTCAAGCAAAGGTCTTCTCCTCTGAAAGTGCCATGTGGATTACGACTAAGGCCATTCAGGTTCTTGGGGGTAATGGTTATGTTAAAGAGTATCCTGTCGAGAGACATTTTCGTGATGCAAAAATAACTGAAATCTATGAGGGCACGTCAGAAATACAACGTCTCGTCATAGCGGCCAGTGAGCTAAAAGAGCTGAGATAGGCGCAATAGTTTGCCTAGGCTTGTAAGAAGTGATACCTATTAGCATTGGTTAATAGGTCAATTTGGTGGTGCTTTGTTTCACCTAGGCGGATCTGTGGTAATAAAGAAAATTCTGGAGAAAGTTGGTATGGCAAAGAAGAAAGTGGCTAAGAAGGCAGCTAAAAAGTCTGCGAAGAAAGTAACGAAGAAAGCCGCAAAGAAAGCCGCAAAGAAAGTTGCTAAGAAGAAGGCACCAGCAAAGAAGAAGGTTGCTAAGAAAACTGCCAAAAAAGCCGCTAAGAAAGTGGCCAAGAAGGCCGCAAAGAAAGTGACAAAGAAAGCCGCAAAGAAAGTGACCAAGAAAGCCGCTAAGAAAGTGGCCAAGAAGGTTACTAAGAAAGTGACCAAAAAAGTGACCAAGAAAGCTACTAAAGCCCCAAATAAGGTCGCCAAGAAAGTAGCAAAGAAGAAGGTCGTAGCTAAGAAAGAAACTCCTAAAAAGAAAGTTATAGTAAAATCTTCTCCAAAGAAGGAAGCTCCTGCTAAGGAAGTTGCTGTAAAGAAAGAAGCTGTACCAAAAGCTTCTAAGTCAAAGAAATCAACTGATACTGCTTTAACAAAGAAAGATAAGAAGAATATTACTGTTGAGGCCAGAGAAAAGATCTCCGAAGGAATCTCTGACCTTTCGACAGAATATCCTTTGAAGGAAATTTTTCAAGCAATTAGAACCCTCGATTTTTATACATCTGATAGTGATGAGTGCGCTGAGAGAAAGTGTGAAAACCCTTCAACAACAAGTGGGTACTGCCGCTTTCACTATATTTCATCTTGGAAGGATATTAAGAAAAGACAAAAAATATTAGTGGAAGGCCAGCTTCAAGATTATATTGAAGAGCTTGTAGAGAAGTATCCCCTTAAGTTTATTGAAAGTCTTGTTTCAGACCTCACCGATGAGAAGTCATTCTTTGCGATTTTAAAGGAAATGGATATAGATGCTGATGAAGAGTCTTACGAAGACGAAGAAGGCGATGATGACGATCAGGATATTGCCTTTGCAGCAAAGAGTAATTCAAAAGAGTCAATGTACGGAGACTAGAAGATAATAAATAGACCATTATAAAAGCCTCCAGTTTGGAGGTTTTTTTTTAGGAGGGGAGTTATGGCCTTAACTATTGAAACTGAGAGAATAGATTTACGTCCTTGGAATATCGAAGAAGATCTTCCCTTTCTTACTAAAATTTGTGCTGATTCTGAAGTTATGCGCTTCTTCCCTCGAACACAGACTGAGGAAGAGGCGAGGAAGTTAATGATACAGGCTAATAAGTCTATCGAGGCCAATGGTTTTGGATTCTTCGCTGCAGAAAGAAGAGACGATGAAGTTCTACTGGGCTTTGTTGGTCTTAATATCCCCACTTTAAATGAAAGCTTCTGCCCTTGTGTTGAAATCGGTTGGAGACTTGATAAGGCCTTTTGGAAGAAGGGTTATGCTAGTGAAGCTGCCAAGGCATGTTTAGACTACGGCCATCGCCATAAGAAAATAGAAGAGATAGTCTCTTTTACAAGCCCACTCAATGAGGCCTCTGTAAGAGTGATGCAGAAGATAGGAATGAAAGCCGATCCAGTGCGGGACTTTTCTCATCCAAGTATTGAAAAGGGCAACCCTTTATCGAAGCATGTATTCTACTCTAGTAAGATGCGTGGCTAGCCTTACCTAAAGCAATTTCTAAAGTAAGTTTATGCCCTGGTCTTCCAGCGGGGAAGTCGTTATCAGACATACCAATGGCCTTTGATACTTGAGTTGAAACAGCAGAGCCACGAGGACTACTTATTGAAATATTACCTGTTGCGACTGAGATTTTAGAGCTTCCTTTAACAGGCCAGTCTTTAGCCTCAATTTCAATATTTCCAGCAGCGAGCTCAATTGAGACAGGCATACTCATCTGATTCCATTTTAGCTGTCCAGCAGCAAGCTTGATATCTGCTCGGGCAATCTGCCCACTTCCTCTTATATTTCCGGCCGCAAGTTCAATGGAGAGTGAGGTATTCTTAGCAAGGCTTAAGTTCCACTCTACTTCACAACCTGAGTCTCCAGTAAAAGAAGTGTTTACAACTTCTATACTCAACTTTCCATTGTCGTCCCTATGGTTAAACTCACACCATTCTCGCCATTCTTTCATCGTATAAGTAAGCACGGAGTTATTTGAAGTTGATTCAACTATATCAATAGTGCCTTTTTGATTAATAAGACTAACCGCTGAAGAACTTGTCTCTAATGTGGCCACCTTTGCAGAGGAGATGCCTTCTTTCGAGTTGCAAGAGAGGGCGAGTAAAGGAACTAAGAGGAAGAGGCTGATTATTGATTTAATAAGGACTCCGCTTGTATCGAAAGGCTTAAGTTTTCTCGGCTAACTTTATAGTGAAAGGTGAGTTTCTTATATTCTGCTTCACTCCAAGTTGCTTGAAAATCATTCCAGTTTGAATCTGCAAAGAAACTATCAAAGAAGATCCCCATAGAATCGATTAAAGTATCTAAGTATGTGTCGGGCTCATCTTTATTCTCTTCGAGATCTAGGCTAATGATATAGCTAACTGGAGGAAGAAGTAAATCTTCTGGATCGAAGAGTCCGACGGCCAAGAAGAGCTCATTTGGATAGGTGATCCCATGAACTTGGAACTTCTTCTTGTGCGTATTACATTCTTCTTTATAAGTAGAAGCAAGGACTCCTTCCACTTTCTTGCACCAATCTTCAGGTAAAAGTATTCCTGACTTATTCTGTTCTTTCTTAGAAAGCATTTCATACCCCTTTGACCACTAATCTAGCCCAACTTACACTAAAGCATGGCACTAGCCAATAATGGAACGAGGAGATCCCTATTAAATACACCGAGGCAGTTTCTTCCATGAAAGTACTCCTTAACTGGGGGCCTGAGTTTGTTGAGCTTGACTTCTTTGATGTTGAACCAGATGTACTCTACTTTAGAGGTGATACGGAAGGGGCCTTTCAAGCTGCGGCACCTAAGCTTTCTCTTTCAATAAAGGTTGGCCAAAGGTGGAAGCAGTGGGAAGAGATTTCTTGTAAGTGGCAGGATTGCCATGGGAAGGAAAGTATTGGCCTAATTCCTCAGTGGGATGATTGCCAGAAGAAAGAGTTTAAGAAGTATCTCGAGTTAACACTGTGCACTTAACCCAAGCTCCCTACCTGAATTAAGTCATCTATGCTTAAATATCTGCCAATTTAATTAAATAGAAAATGGAGAAGAGCGATGGCAGTATATATTTTATCAGGAAGCAGAACCCCTAGTGGATCATTTCTAGGATCTCTTTCATCACTACCAGCTCCAAAGCTTGGAGCAGTTGCAATCAAAGGTGCTCTTGATCGAATCGGAGTGGCCCATGAGAAGGTCGAAGAGGTTTTCATGGGTAATGTTGTAACGGCCGGTGTTGGTCAGGCCCCTGCTAGGCAAGCGAGTATGGCGGCCGGTCTGCCAGAATCCGTTCCTTGTACTACTGTTAATAAAGTTTGCGGCTCAGGATTAAAAACAATAATTATGGGGGCCCAGTCTATCGCCTGCGGAGACAATTCACTTGTCGTTGCTGGGGGAATGGAGAATATGAGTCTTGCACCTCACCTCGTTAGTTCTTCGAGAACGGGGCATAAGTTTGGTCCATCAGAAATGAAAGATTCAATGCAGTGGGATGGTCTTTGGGATGTCTATTCAGATCGTCCCATGGGGAATTGTGCTGAAGAGTGTGCGAAGAAGTATAACTTCACTCGTGAAGAGCAGGATGCTTTTTCTATTGATTCATTTAAGAAAGCGCAAAAAGCAATTGAAGAGGGAATATTTTTAGATGAGATTAGTCCGGTAACTCTATCGAGTAGAAAAGGTGATGTCGTTATCGATAGCGATGAGGGGCCCTTTAAGGCTAACTTCGAAAAAATACCTAAATTGAGACCTGCCTTTGAAAAAGAGGGGACAATTACTGCTGCAAATGCTTCAACTATTAACGATGGAGCAGCTGCAGTTATTCTTGGTGGTGAAAATTATAAAGATCAAGCGAAGTTTAAAATCTTGGGGTACGCGAGTCATGCCCAAAACCCTACATGGTTCACAACTGCTCCAGTAGAGGCAATGAAGAAGTGTAGTGAAAAGGCCGGAATTAATTTAAATGATATTGACCTCTTCGAAATAAATGAAGCCTTTGCTGTTGTGACAATGGCCGCCATTAAAGAGCTTGAACTTCCAAAAGACCGAGTAAATGTGTTTGGTGGTGGCGTAAGTCTTGGTCATCCTATTGGCTGCTCAGGTACTAGAATAGTTGTTACTTTGATGACGGCAATGGAGAAGAAAAGTGCCCGGTACGGAATGGCCTCCATTTGCATCGGGGGCGGAGAGGCATTAGCATTGTTAATAGAAAAGATTTAATAAATAGAATAGACAAATTTTAATTTAATAAGAGGATAGGATGTCCCAAGCTGCAGCAGTAAAGCAAAAGAAGTCTGGAATAAGGGCCTTCGCTACTGGCGAAGTCCTTTTTCATGAAAAAGATCCAGCAAACTCCTTATTTATTATACAAAAAGGTCAGATCAGACTTTATCGCCCAAAAGGACGCGGCTTCGTAGAGATCGCAATTCTTAGATCGGGTGAGGTTATTGGTGAGATGGCCTACTTTGATGATCAGAACTCACGCCGTTCGTGTTCAGCAGCAGCCATTGTTCCTACAGATGTTATAGAAATCAGCTTCGATGCTTTTTCAAAAACAATGGAAGGATTAAACCCTTGGTTTAAGACTATTATTAATACCCTTGCAAATCGTTTAAGAAAGACTAATGAAAGAGTTAAAGAACTTGAGTCTAACTCAGTTGGCTTTGGAGCAGGGGGAAAGGTCGCTGACTACGTCTTCTTTCACACAACCGATGTTATCAAGTCTTTGTCGACTATATATTTAGTTATGAAAACCCATGGTGAAAAACTTAAAAGTGGCCATTGGGAAATACATCTAAATAAATTGAAGTTTTATCTATTCGATATTTATAATGTTCCTGAAATAAAGTTTGAAGAGTTCTTTAATATGCTTAAAGTGGAGCTTTTTATAGAGGTGCATAAAGATGATGATGGACTTCCTAAGAATATTAGAGTGGCCAATCCTGATGATTTGAGATCAATCTTAGTTTTCTTCAATACTCAAAAATTAATAGATGATTCGAAGAAGTTAAGAATTTCATCAAAGTGTGAACGTTTCTTAAGTAGAATTATAGAGCAACTGGCAAAGGCCGATAAACCAAAGATGATGGCAGATATCTCTGTAATATTAGAGGACTTTAAAGAAAGAAAAGTACCTATTTATCAAGAAGATCTAAGGGATGCTATCGTAGCAGGTTTAACTGAAGAGATACTTGTAGATGATGGAAATAAGCTTACAAGTGTTGTTAATATTCAAAAGTTAATTAAAATATTCCCGGCCATTAGGCTCCAAAATGCTGTTAAGAAAATCAATGAGATTAAATCTAAAGATGGAAAAGGTGGATATTAGTCACTAGGATTCGGTATCTTTTACTTTGAACTCTGCTTCAAAAGTATCTGAGCTATGGCCTGCGGGGTTAGCACTATATTGCTCTTCTAAGTCCACCGATTTCTTAAAGACATAAGGCCTTCCTTTACTAATAAAAACTTTCTTCTCAGAAGACTCACCTCCAAGCGCGACAAGCCAAGCAATGATAACCAGTACTGGGTTTGTTTTCCAATAGGCAATGGTCGCTAGGAAGGCCACTAGAATTCTGGGAGTAAAGGCCCATGCTACCCACCAAATGAAACCGCCTGAAACAACTGAGCTTAGGAGCAAGGTCGCTCTTGGAAAGAGTGTAACGAAAATAAGGAAGAAGACACCTCGACTCTTCCAGAAGCTAATCTCCCCAAAGCGAAAGCCTGAGTTCTCCATCAGTAGGCCAGAGATAAGTGTTATGGCCAAAAAAATTAAAAGGATTTTCCACAGGTTTTTCATAGGGGAGAATCTAAATGATTGGGTGCGTTTTATCAATGTAAGAATTATTTAGAGTAATTTTTTCTTTTCGACCAAGATTCATTAGATAATAGGTGAGCACTTTAATTAATTCCAGGGAGGGATTTATGAGAAATGTTCTGATTATATTGTCAGTTCTATTAGCACATCAGGCTTATAGTTGTTCTAGCGATGGTGTCGAAGGGATCATGCCAGAGAATGATATGCAAATACCAGTTGGCGCAAAGAATGCTAATACAATGACGAAAGAGCGCTTTAACGAAATTATCGATAAGGTTGAGGATGTCTACGCCCCAATAGTCAAAGAGAAGAGAGCTCGTTTAAGATTTAAAAGAAAGTGGAAGAGTAATACAGTAAATGCTTCGGCCCAGCAGTTTTGGCGGTTTTGGACTATTAATATGTATGGTGGACTTGCTCGGCACCCTGACGTAACTGACGATGGTTTTGCCCTAGTTGTTTGTCATGAATTAGGCCATCACCTTGGAGGAACGCCAAGTCGTAGCTGGGCCTCAAATGAAGGTCAGAGTGATTACTTTGCTTCTTTGAAGTGCTTTAGAAAGGTATTCGGGGGCGATGACAATATGGCGATTATTGCTGAGATGGAAGTTGATGATCTTGCTAAAGAGAAGTGTGAGGCTTCTTGGTCGAACCAAGAGGATGCCGCTCTTTGTATTCGAGCTGCTATGGCAGGAAAGTCCCTTGCAAAACTTCTTGGTAGAGGAGCAAAAGTAGACTTCGATACTCCAGACCCTAAAGTTGTAGAAAGTACTTACAATCGTCATCCGGAAGGTCAGTGTCGTTTAGATACTTATTTTCAAGGTTCTCTTTGTGAAGTTGATAAAGACGAAGATGTTTCTGAGGATGACTTTCTAGTAGGAACCTGTAATCGTTCAACTGGACATACTGTTGGAGTAAGACCACTTTGCTGGTATAAGCCTAAAACAGAAGAATAAATAAGAAATTGGCCCTAGGAATAGGGCCATTGTTATTTTTAATCTTTGGGGTTTCTTTGTGTTTCCCAAGTCTCAGAAGTCCAATTGAATATTTGGAAAGGAAGGAATTGATTCTTATAGTTCATAGAGGTATTCTCCTCTATATAATAGCCTAAGTAGTAGTAGAGTTTCCCTACTTTGTGAGCAAATTCTATTTCACAAAGAGCTCCAAAAATTCCAAGACTTCTCTTTGATAATTCAGGATCATAGATGAAGTACATCGAGCTCACTCCGTTTGAAGAAATATCTAAGAAGCCAACAGCAATTAAATGACCATTTAAATAAAATTCTGAAAGAAGTGATGGAGCTGATTGAGTAAAGTGAGTTTGGATAAACTCTTCTTTCGATGCTGGTTCATCATTTGTGTGAGAAAAACGCTCCTTTGAGTGCTTGAGGTAGAGTTGATAAATCTCTTCTCTATAAATGAGAGGGGTATACTTTATTTCTATATCTCTGTTCTTTTTGAGAATTCGCCGCTGACTCTTTGAAGGTGAAAACTTAGTGACCTCAACCCTTAGGGGAAGACACTTTTGGCAGTTCGTACACTTTGGTCTAAAGAAATAGATACCAAATTTACGAAAACCCTTCGATAGGAACTCTTCTAGCTCTGATTCACTAAGTGCTGCTGCTAAGAAGAACTCATGTCTAGTGAGCTCTCCTTTAATGTAAGGACAGACCTGTTCAGGAGAAACTTGACGAGGCCCAAGAAGATTCATTTTTAAGCACTCGGGTCGTATATCACTTCAATTTTAGCACCATTGGAATAGATTGCATTTCCAAAGAGTTGAAGGAAGTAGCCTGACTTATTGGACGGAGGGCTTCCTTGGCAATAAGTTGTAGAGTTTGATGGGCAGAATGAGCCTGGAGCTGAGATTTTGAGATTGTGAGAGCTGAAGTACCTAGGCACGGATCCACTCTTCATTAGTTGCCAGCCATTAGTAGCGCTTTTGGGAATGG
>CALHBL010000244.1 GCA_937930825.1 uncultured Bacteriovoracaceae bacterium | reverse complement strand
GGACTATACTAAGAATACTTCTAAAGATAAGTCCAATTTTGACTATAGCAAAGTCAATATTCGCTTCGGCTTTGAAGCTAGTTTTTAGTAGAACCAGGAAAGAATTCTATGGCCTCAAAAGTAATTAAGTATCTCGGACTTTTCGCGATCATTATCTCCTGTATGGTTGGAATGTTTCTAACGATGGAAATCAGAGATAAAGAATCCTACTTCTATAGGAATGAAATATTAACGCCGTTGTCTTCTATTGAAGATGCTTTCTATGACTTAAGAATGAATCATACAAGAGATAAATCAGAAATTGATAAGAATATCACACTTGTTGCGATAGATGACTATACCATTAAGAAAATTGGAAAGTGGCCTTTCCCCCGTGAGTATCATTCAAAACTTCTGAAAAAGCTTAAGACCTTCGGAGCAAAGACAGTTGCGTTTGATGTATTCTTTTCCGAAGATTCACTTCGCTGCCCAGGGGAAGATGTAGACAAGGAATTTGGGCAAGCCATTAGTGATTTTCAAGAAGTTCCTGGTAATAATGTGGTGCTACCCTACTCATTGTCCACTTATCCAGAAGAGGTCTTTGAAGAGTTTCCTGATGATCTCTATATTTTCTCCCTTACTGCGTGGGCACCGAAAGGGGGAGGTCTCGGTAGTAAGTTTATTGAAAAGAAAGTTTTTCCAATCCCTACCCTCTCCAGTTCTGGGGCAACTCTGTCCCACCTACAAGTTGAAGCAGACCTAGATGGAGTAATAAGACACTATCAAATGATTGGAAATGTCGACAGCAACTATTTACCAGGGTTTTCTCTAGCCGTTTATCAAGCCCATACCGATGACCAACCTGAAGTAGATCTTCATAACTATGGTGATTATAAAATAAAAGTTAAAACTAGTGATATTCCCATTAATGAAGATGGTGAAACTAAAGTCAGATGGCTTGGTGGAGAACAAAATTTTCCCGTTATCCGTTTTTGGGATGTTTTGCAGGCCAATGACGATGATAAAAAGATGAAGGATCTCTTCAATGGCAATATCATCTTCGTTGGGTCTACTGCTTATGGTGCTCATGACCTACGCCATACCCCAGTGGACCCGATCATGCCTGGGGTTTTATTTCACATGAATATGGCCCATATGCTCTTAGAAGGAAACTTCTTTAAACCCATGCAAGATAGTGCATCTCGTTCTTGGACTCTTTTAATAATTGCAACTCTCCTCATGCTCATTATTCAATTCTTTGGTAATGCAGTTATTGACCTCATTGGCCTTATCACTATTATCGGGGCCCTTATAATTTATGACCTGAATGTACTAACACCTGGTGGTTATGAAATTAAACTCTTCTATGTACTCCTCTCTGTTATTGGCTGCTACTCATGGAATACTTTCTTGCACTTCTATTTGGCGAACAAAGACAAGAGCTTCTTAAAGAGCGCCTTTGGCAACTATATTTCACCTGAACTTATTGATGAGATGTACAAATCGGGAGAGCCTCCAAAGTTGGGGGGAGACTCTGGCATTCGAACGGCCTTCTTTACAGATATTCAGGGCTTCTCTACTTTTTCTGAAAAACTCTCCGCAACTCAGCTCGTAGAGCTCCTCAATGAGTACCTCACCCATATGACAGATATCCTGCTTGAAGAAGGAGGGACACTCGATAAGTATGAAGGTGACGCTATTATTGCTTTCTTCGGAGCGCCGATGGAACTAGTCGATCACGCTGAAAGAGCAAACCTAGTGGCCCATCGTATGCAAGAGCGTCTCGCTGAATTGCGCCTTAAGTGGGCGGGAGAGGGAGACAAGTGGCCTGAGATTGTTCATGCCATGAGAATGAGAGTCGGAATTAATTCGGGAGAAATCGTTACCGGAAATATGGGCTCGGCCTCAAGGATGAATTACACGATGATGGGCGATGCCGTGAATCTTGCTGCTCGGTTAGAAGAATCTGCTAAGCAATATGGCATCTTCACTCAAGTTGCAGAGGCATCAGTTCTCCTAGCTGGAGATCGCTTCCTCTTTCGAGAAATTGATACAGTTAGAGTTGTTGGTAAAACTGTCGCTGTAAAAAGTTTTGACCTCTTAGGACTTAAAGAAACTGCCCCCGAGTTTCTTGTTAACCTCTCTACCCTCTTCGCACAAGCTCTTGAATCCTATAAGGCTCAACGCTTTGAAGAAGCTCGCGATCTTTTTAAGGAAACCCTAGAGCTAGAGTATCAACGCTTCCCTGCGCTCAAAGGGATTAAGACAAATCCCTCTGAGGTCTATATCGAAAGATGTGAAACCTACTTGGAAACACCCCCACCATCAGATTGGGACGGGGTCTGGACCCTAACTTCAAAATAAAAAAAAGCCCACATTTGTGGGCCTTTTTTATTTTCAATTTCTTCTGAAGTATTCTTAATACGCTAAAGAATCTCTCATCGCAGCAACCACTTTGTCAGTATTAGGTAGGGTTGCTTTTTCTAGAATGCGATTAAAACCAACGGGGGTGAAAGTAGAACCAAGCCGTTTAACTGGCGCATCTAACATTTCAAAACCTTTCTCGTTAACAAGCCCCACAAGTTCTCCTCCAAAGCCTCCAAAGACTTTGTCTTCATGAACAACAAGGCAGCGATTCGTCTTAGCTACTGATTTTAAAATTCCCTCTTCATCAAGGGGGCTAATTGAGCGAAGATCCACAACTTCAATACTGCTGCCATCTTCACTAGCGATTCTCTCAGCGGCCTCAAGGCAGTGATGAACTGTATTTCCATAGGTAAGAACAGTAAGATCACTTCCCTCTCTTCTCACCCGGCACTTACCAAAGGGAACTTCAAAGTCCTCAGGAATAACGGCCATGGCATCTTTAGAGTTATAGAGCGCCTTTGGCTCTAGAAATACAGATGGCCCCTTTGAGCGCATACAAGTTCTTAAGAGCCCGGCAGCATCATCCGCAAATGCCGGTACAACAATTCTGATTCCAGGGATGGGACTTAATGAGCCTTCAAGGTTTTGAGAGTGATAAAGACCACCCCCAATATAACCGCCAGAAGCAATTCTTATGGTCACATTCGGAGCAAAGGCACCATTAGAGCGCCAGTAGTCATGGGAGCATTCAATTAATTGCTCCATGGCCGGCCAAAAGTAATCAGCAAACTCAGCTCCTTCTACAACAACACGAATATCATCACGAAAACGGCTAAAACCATTGGCGGTTCCCAGAATAAAATCTTCAGCGATAGGCCCATTAAAGACCCGTTCTTTTCCAAATTCTTGCTGCATACCTTTTGAAACATTGAAAATCCCACCCTTTTCTTTGTTGGCCATATCTTGGCCCCAAATAAAAGTATCTGGGTTATGTCTGAATTCTGCTTTTAAAGTTGAGTTTAGAGCATCAATGAATTTCACTCTCTCTCCAGTTTCCGAGTGAGTTCCTTCGGGAAAACCTTCAGGCCGGTGGGGCTCAGGAAGAACAAAATCAAAAATACTCTCTGGGTCTGGATTTGGTGCCTTCATCGCCAGCTTGTGAGCATCAAGCATTTGCTTCTTTGCCTCTTCATCCATCTCTTGCAATTCTTTCTTAGTGAATAATTTATTCTTAATAAGTGTCTCTTGAAAGGCCACCAAAGGGTCTTGGGCCAAGGCGGCCGCTAATTCTTTTTCATCTCTATAAAGTTCGTGCTTATCCGAGTTAGAATGGGAGTGAATGCGCACGCAGTGAGCGTGAACAATAACCGGCTCTTGCTTTTCGAGAGCATGCTTACGGGCTTCAGTCATAGCATTCATTGAATCAAAGACGTCTTTTCCATCACAGTGAATAATTCTTAAATTCTTAAAGCCGGAAAAGTTATCAGCTACAAATTCATTAGCTGTCTGGTCTTCTTTAGGAACGGAAATTCCATAGCCATTATCTTGAAAAACAAAGACTACCGGTAGCTTCTCATTACTGGCGCCGTTGATAGCTTCATAGCAATAACCTTCAGAAACTGAAGACTCCCCTTGAGAAGAGAAGGCCACACCCTTGTGCTTATAACGATTCATCGCCCTAGCAACACCTACTGCATGCAAGACATGATTTCCGGTACAAGAAGAAACATTGTGAATATTCCACTCTGGTTTTGCAAAGTGATTACTCATATGCCGGCCCCCAGAGGCGAGGTCAGTAGCTTTAGAAATACCGTTGAGGATAATTTCCTCAGCTGATAATCCGGCCGATAATGCTGTCATCATATCGCGGTAATAGGGAAAGAGGTGATCTTCACCAAGGGTAAAAACCTGGCCAATGGCCAATTGAATGGCGTCATGTCCAGCATAGGGAGCATGGTAGGACCAACCAATCGCTTGCTTGAGATAATTTGGGGCTCGCTCATCTAACTTGCGGCCTAAGCTTAGCAGGGAATACCAGGTCTTGAGAGTATTCTTATCTGTATTTTTGAGGGTGTACTTCTTTGTAACTTTATTGAGATTAAGCATAACTTGGCCCTTTTTGGGATGAGTAAAGAATAAGTTTAAAGGCTTAAAGTTAACTTAGGAGATCGTTGTGGTCAACGATAATGCAAAACAGCAACCAAAGAGTTAGGCAAAGAATTAGCTGGAAAAAAGACAAAATGGGCAAGATAAATAAGGGAAATAAGACTTTACGCCTTACTCCCTATTCTTCATGTCCAGTTAAGGGAAAGGGTATCTTTTTCACGATAAAGAATGCCGCATTAGTAGCATCAAATCCTGGATTCTGAGCAATTATAAAAGAGGTCGTACCTGCTGTCTCAACCAGAAGTGGGACATCGGTGTTTATGTTAAGCGTCCCTGAAGCATTAACATCAACATAGATAACGCTGCCATCCACAAGGTCTTTGTCATCTAAGGCCCCCCCTGAAACTGTCACAATCCGGCTCTCCGCAGTAAATGATATAGTCGGAGCAGGTGATTTCTCTCGTGGCAGAGTATCACCACAATTATTGTAAAATGGTAAGTCGCCAGCAGCTCCGTCGAATATAGCAAGGGGATCATCATCTATCAATTCTTTCCAATAAGAATCAAAGTCAGCTCTTCTATCGCATGTCTCTCCAAAGCACGTAACACTTGAATCATTTAATAATGTAACGGGATCCATCTCCTCAATCTCAGGACTTTCAGGAGTAAACTCCTTATCCCAATCTCTAACTTGCATCCGAACTCTTGCCTTCACATTATAGGCAGCGTCAAGACAGTTAATGGTGTAGTACTTATTTAGCCTTGAGTTCCCAAGGGGGTCTAAAATATTTGTGTAGTTATCCCAATTTGAACGCCTAACAGTTAGGGTCTCAGAAGCCGTGTAGTTATCCATATGATAATCAGATGCATGACAACTTGTTGCACTATAGGTTGTAAGGCCGTCGAGGCTATGATGTTCACCTGAAACAAAGTTAGCGAGATAGTGATTACTATATTGATCTAGCGATAGGGGTGACTTAAATTCATATTCCTCTTCCCCACCACTGAAGGACGGTGTAATAAGAGCTACATCCTCCTCAGTTAGGATAGATTTTATTGCCCCTGCCCGAGAAGTGTCACTATTTCCAGTGCAATCAATTAATTCGGTTTCGACAGTACAGGTGCAAACGACGCTATCTGGTATGCCATTTGTATTAGTATCCTCAGCAGAAACCTCAGCATCACAATTTACTCTATTAACAGTTATGGTCCCCTCATCAAGATTTGGACCACCAATATCTGAGTAATCATA
>CALHBL010000243.1 GCA_937930825.1 uncultured Bacteriovoracaceae bacterium | reverse complement strand
AGGATAAGGCCCTCCTTTATTTTGATAAAGCCTGTAAAGCAGGAAAGGTTGACTCATGTTTTAATGCAGGGATTACTAAGAAGTTGCAAGGCAAGCTAAGTGATGCTCTTTCATTCTTTAAACTCACCTGCCAAGGAACACAAGCAAAAGATGGGGAGGGATGCTACTTTGTTGGCCTCATTTACAGCAAGCAGGGCAATCAAGCAAAAGCTAAATCATTCTATGAGCTTGCTTGTAGGTCAGATATCTCCATTGCCTGCTTTACTCTTGGAGATCGTTACCTTTTAGAAAAGAATAATTTCTTAGCTGAAAAATTTTATAAGAAGTCTTGTCGAGCAGACTATAAGGAGGGCTGCTTTGCAGCTTCTCGCTTCTTCTACGATCAAGGAAATAGGCCTAAGGCCAAAACCTACTCTGAGTTTGGCTGTAAAATGGATCATGCTAAGTCTTGCTATAACCTTGGAGCTTTAGAGAAGATAAATAAAAAGAAAAGCAGGAATGCTTACAGCAAAGCCTGTGCCTTAAGCCTTGGAAGAGGTTGCTTAAAAGCCGCTTCTCTTACAAAGGATAGCGACACTCTCTATAAAAGGGCTTGTGAACTAGGAGAAGCTAAAGGCTGTAAAGAAGTCAGTAATCACTACTATGACCTTGGCAATCAAGAAGAGAGTTTAACTTACTCAAAGCTCGCTTGTAAGCTTGGTCAGAATAGATCATGTCATAATGTTGGTCTATTTCTTATAAAGAAAGGTGAAACCTCTGAAGCTCGGGACTACTTATCTCAGTCCTGTAGAGATGGAATAAGCCAAAGTTGTAATCTGATGAAGAAGAATGGTCTTTAAGTAGGAGTAAGGCTTTTACACAAGACCGCCTTACTCTATTCGGCACTCTTCTTCTTCCCGGCAGTAAACACACTCGTGAAGAGAAACGGGCTTAACAATCTGAACTTCATGGTCTTCTTGAAAATTATGGGTGTTTTGGGAATCTGCTATTTCAATTTCTTTCTTAGGTTCATCCAGATGATGAGGGGTGAGATCGCCACATTGGTCACAGAACTTATCTACAACATTAAAGATTTTAAGATGTTCTGAATCAATTAAGTCACTGGCGCAATCGCTGATGTCATATTCCATTCAATCTGAGTACGTTAAGACTCTATTCTTGTCCAGCTCAAAAAAATATTTCAGTAGTAAATTTAAGGTAGCCGCTCTTACGGCCACCATAACTTACTCAAAGTAATTACTACCTATTGAATACTCTGAATTCATTTCTTTTGTAGTCACTATAGAAACCAACTTTACTTGGATCAAGTGTAAATAACTGCTTAGCTGGATTATAACCAACAACAGTTGCATAACCAACAAAGAGGCCCTTTGGTTTAACTTCTCGGCCAATACTAATACCTTCAAAAGTTCCTTTGGTAAGAAAAACTTCATCATAGCCATAAATGCTATTAGGAACATACTTCATTATTGGACTATCACCAGAAATTTCCACTTCAAGACCGTCCGTAGTAACCCCAACAACTGTCGCTGTTCCACTTGAATAGTTAGGACCAATAACTTTATCACCTGGACATATATTATACTTGATCGTACATCTGGCCGATGCTGCATGGCAAGTTAGCGCTAAAACGGCTAAAGATAGTACTTGTAGGTACTTCATAAGATCTCCTTTTAGATTCATATAGTAATGATAATGTTATACCAGAAGCGATAACGCGAAACATCTTACGAAAATCAAAATGAAAGTCTTACATTTTTTGTATAAACTTTAGTTAGTGCTACTTACTAAAAGTGGGGATAGGAAGCCTTAATTACAAGAAATACACTTTAGATTAAATATTGAAAATCAGAATAAAAGAAGCCCTCTTAATGAGGGCCTCACACTCTTATTAAATACTAACACTAAAGTTCCGTGGCATTTACATGAACAAATAAGTATTAACGACTCTTAGAGTTGACCTGTACGGGCCTTATCTTCTAATTCTGTGAGTGAGCTTTCTAAGCTACTTAAGCCAAGCTCTCTAGCGATATTCTTAGCTCGCATTAATTCGACAAAGCCATTACTCCAGCCATCAAAGCCTCCAGAGCGAAACTTTGCACCAAAGAATTGCTGATATTCTGCCGAAAGACCTTCTTCTGTCCCTGTCTTTTGGTAAGTCTTCTTTAGAAGTTGAGCAAAGGGAGTTGCTGGAAATTGAGAAGGCATTGTATTTGAACTATAGAAGGCCTCTTCGCTTCTTAAGAAGGAAACAAAGTTCTTGTATTGTGGTCCCATTCCTTCAATTTGATCTAAAGTATCCTGAGCAATGGTCAATTGATCAGTCGCTAGAGCTAAACCAATCACCTTTTGAATGGCCCTGGCATCAGACATCATTGACTTAGACCAATTAGCAAGAGCATTCTCATAATCCCCTAAACCTAGGTAAGTTGCTGCAAGTAAGTCTAAATTATGAGCATAGTGCCAGTCTTCATTAATATCAACACCATTACTAGTGGCCCAATCGTGATGGATTTTATCAGCGATTAGAAATTGCTTTAAGGCCTCATCCCATTCACCAGTCTGAGGTAATGTATGCCC
>CALHBL010000242.1 GCA_937930825.1 uncultured Bacteriovoracaceae bacterium | reverse complement strand
GTAACTGAATCATTAACATTGATAGCAGGAACTGGAAGAGTTCCCGCTTTTACTCTTTCATAGAGTCTGTGAACACCAGTGGTTGTTTCTTCAGAGATACCTCTAATTTCAGAAGCTAAATCTTTGTTATTATCAAGAACGATATTAGTGAGATCCCCACCATCATCAAGAATCATATTAAGACCCTTACCGTCTGACCAACGAAGTGTTTGCTCAATACACCAGTCATACTCTTCTTCGCTCATTCCCTTCCAAGCAAAAACGGGAATACCAGCAGCGGCAATAGCAGCAGCAGCATGATCTTGAGTTGAAAAAATATTACATGAAGACCAACGTATTTCAGCTCCAAGCTCTGCAAGAGTTTCAATAAGTACTGCAGTTTGAATTGTCATATGAAGACAGCCAGCAATTCTAGCACCTTTGAGCGGCTTCGAAGCTCCGAATTCTTTTCTTAAGGCCATAAGCCCTGGCATTTCAACCTCAGCAAGCCTAATTTCTTTTCTTCCCCAGTCTGCTAAGGACATGTCTTTTACTTTGTAGTCTTCACTCATAAGTGCTCCCAATTTTGAACTATCACAACCCTCTGCAGGGCGTTACTAAAGTTAATTTTTTAACCAAATAATACTAACACTATCATTTCGAAATTACGACCTTAGTAAAGCTTTGACATCCAGCACAGAAAGCCCTTCTGCTTGAGTTTTCAAGTATTGAAAACTCACCTAAAGACTTGTATGCCCGAATGGTACTAAGGTTCAAGCTACGCGCCTTTAGGCGGGCTGCTTGAATTCCTTCCCAGTAGCGGTAGATTGGGACAATTTAATAATCTTTAGACAAATGGGGACAAATAGCGACTGTATGGGCGACTACACAAAACTAAATATTCAACAGGCAAGTGATATTATGGAGCTCTACAGTTTAGGGCCTATAACTGAAATCTTTCCCCTCTCCCTTGGAATCTCTAATTCAAATTATAAAATCACAACGCAAAGTAAGAACTACCTTCTCAAAGTTTCTAATGACAAGAATGAGAATGAACTTAAAGAAGAGATGCGTGTTCTTAATTACCTAAATAGGATGGGCTTTGAAGAGTCACTTGTTCCCTATCAAACAAGTAGTGGTAAAAGTGTTTACCAGCTCGATAATAAATTTGGTGTACTCTTTGACTTCTTAGAGGGCATCCCTCCAGGCCCCAGTGATGTGGCCTGTAATGAAATAGGAATAGGATTAGCAAAACTTCACTCCCTTGAGCATACCAAAGAAGTCGAAAAACTAAGACACAACGAAGATGTCGGTTTTGGTGCTAAGCAAGTGAGAGACTTTTCCAGGTCAAGCAAAGCTCCCAAAGACTACCAAGAATTTTTTAACCATATTTTTCCTCATGGACTTCAAGGCTTTGCAGACTTTCAGTGGGAAACAGGTATTATTCACGGAGACCTTTATTCAGATAATACTCTTTTTAAGAATGAGAAATTACAGACCATTCTTGATTTTGAACAAGGTGGCCGAGGTGAGTATATACTAGACTTAGGTATTTCTCTTTCTGGAACTTGCCTCGAAAAAGGAAGAATTAGTATTCCCCTCATAAAGTCCTTTCTCTCGGGCTACGAGTCTATTCGGAAACTACCTAAAGAAGAAAAGATACACTTAAGTGATGCTATTTTTCTCGGGTTATTTTCAATTTCACTTTGGCGAATTAAGAGATTTAAAGAAAAGAACTTAAACCCGCTTATGACAAACTCCTATAGAGAACTCCTCTTACGAGCTGAAGTCTTTGCTGAAACTTTAAAAATAGAAGGATCTCCGTGAAACGTTTTTTTGCTAGTTGCCCAAAAGGTATTGAAGAAACTCTCTTCGCCGAGTCTGATCACTACAACTTCAGTCACCGCGAAGTCACCAGAGGTGGCTTCTCTTTTAAGACTGAAATGAGTTCTGCTCTAAACTTCCTACTTGAAACAAGGGTTGCTTCTAGAATATACCAAGAAATTGGATCTTTTATTTTTGAAAGAGAAAAGAACCTCTACGAAGCCGCCAAACAAATCCCTTGGGAAAAAATAATGGGGCAGGATCAAACACTTAGAATCAGCTGTCTTATCTCGAATGATATAAGAGGTGTATTCAGAAATTCTCACCACCTCAGTCTTGTTCTTAAAGATGCCATCGTTGATACTTTTAGAGAGAAGGTTGGAGAAAGACCTAGCGTCGATATTCGAGATGGTGATTATCACTTTCTTTTAAGAATTGAGCCCAATGGAAAGAAGGGATTCAAGGGAATAATTCTCTTGGATCTAGCAGGTTTTCCCCTGCATCAAAGAGGGTATCGTGAGTTTGGGCATCAAGCGCCCATGAAAGAAAACTTGGCAGCGGCCCTAGTGCTGAATACCGAATGGGATAAGCAGATGCCTTTAAGCGACCTCTTCTGTGGAAGTGGAACCCTCTTAATAGAAGCGGCCATGATCAAGTATGGAGTTCCTCCCACTTATCTTCCCTTAAAGGAAGTTCAAAAAGGTCACCCCTACTTTAATTTTCAAATTCATAAATGGTTTCAAAAAGATGAGGCCATTCAAAAAACCTTCAAGAACTTAACCAGTGAACTTATTACTAGGGCTGAAAATGGTCTAAAGAAGGCTAACGATGCTTGTTTCATGGGTAACGACACCAATAAAGA
>CALHBL010000241.1 GCA_937930825.1 uncultured Bacteriovoracaceae bacterium | reverse complement strand
TCTTTAACGAAGATAGGGGTTAGCTATCTTCGTTAAAGTTATCGTGCTTAAGTAGAGATATTTCAAAAGGAGAGAAGAGTAATTGCTCGTCAATCAATCCGTCTAAGATTTCGAAAGAGTAATTTGTGCTGTTTTCTATGATATTAATTTCGTCCATGAGAACCTCCAGGTTTCTATAAGCTTATCTATACAAGAGTCATGCCAAAAAAAAGGAGGTTGAGTGACTTAATCAGTGAGGTTAGGGCCTGTGGTTATTACTTTCTTGTCAGTAATGACAATCCACAAGGTTTTATATTAAAAATGACAATTGATTTGCAGCATGTTGTTTAGGCCTTCGTTCTTAATGGCAGATTAGGACAGGCCTTAAAGTTTCTTGTCTAAAACAGTCAAGTATTGGTGCCATTGATAGCTGCTGCCGGCTGCCGGCTGCCGGCTACGAAGAACAGCTGTAGTGGGAAACTCCACCTGCCTTGGTGAATATTTCAGGCCTTAGGCGATAGTACTTAGCTTCAAGTTCGGGTGATTGCTCTTCATAGGGGCGGCCGAATACTTCTTGTAGCTCCTTAATAAGAGAGTAGTCTCCAAGTGCGGCCTGCTGATAGGCCGGGACAATGAGCCATTCGCGCCATGTGTACTTAGGATTAATTTTCTTCATCCTTGCCGCAACTTCACAAAGACCGTTTGGGTTTTGAGTTGTCACAGCAGAGCGCCAGCTTGTTAACCAATCCTGCCACTTACTCTTTTGCTCATCTGATATTGGAGTGTAGAAACTCTTTTCTAGTGAGGTGGTGCTTTCAGGAATATTTGAGAGCTCACGAAAGAAGATGGGGTAATCGATTTTAGTCTCCATCATTAAAGAGGCGAGGGATTCAAATAAATTGGAGTCAAGTGAAGCTAAGCCTAACTTACTACTCCACATTCTTTCTAGTTGGTCATGCATGGCCGCTAAAAAGTTTCGCTGAATTTTGTCCAACTCCTCTTGCTCATTTGATTCTTCTTTTAAGAGTAGAGAAATAGCGGTGCAGAATTTCTCGTAATTAAGTTCAGCGGCCTTGGGTTGGTTAAAGAAGGAGAAGTGTCTGCCTCCACCAGTCCAGGGCTGAAAAGCAGGATCAAATACTTCACAAAAACCAAAGGGGCCATAGTCGATAGTGAAGCCACCAGCGGCGCAATTATCACTATTGAAGTTTCCTTGGCAGTAGCCAACACGCAACCAGTTAGCGATGAGGCCGGTCAACCTTTCTTGATAGGCCACGGCCAATTGAATGACTTGCTCTTCGAAGGGAAGGTCTTGATTGACTTCATCTTTATACTCTACTTCTATTAAGTGGCCGACAATCATGGCCAATTCTTCAAAAGCTTCTGGGTGGGCCTGATCTCGAGTCCGGCGAGCAAAGAGTTCCAGTTGGCCCACGCGAAGAAAGGAGGGGGCCACTCGGGTAGTTATGGCGACTGGGTTGGCAACCATGGTATCGGGGTCGTTAGATCTGGATCCTTCTGAGTACCAAGGTCTTGCGACGGTCTCAGATTTTGAGGCATAGAGGCAAAGTGAGCGAGAAGTTGGAACTCCTAGAGCGTGCATATGTTCTTGGGCCAGAAACTCACGAACACTAGAGCGTAGTACGGCCCGTCCATCTGCCCCACGGCAATAGGGGGTAGGGCCTCCGCCCTTTAGCTGCATTTCCCAATGTTGGTTATTAAACTTACCTTCAAAAATAGAAATGGCCCTTCCATCTCCATAGCCATTACCGGTGCGAAATGGGCATTGGGCGGTATATTCTGTGCCGTAGATTGAAAGGGCATAACCAGTGGCCCAGCCAAATTTATGCATGGGCGTGGGAGCAGTGGAGAGGTCTGCAGAAAATAACTTTTTAAAATCATGGTCTTGGGCAAGTTCATCCTTCAGGCCTAATTCCTTAAAAAAGCTCTTGCTATGAATGACATATTCAGGATTTTCAATTGGAGTTGGTGCTACAGGAACATAGTGTCCAGAGAATACCTGTCTAGGATAGTGGTCGTTACCATCTTCGGTAGACTGAGGATCAGCTCTTAAATTCTTCATTAGAGCGTAGTTAATATTTTGAGTGAATTCACTGAAGTTACTTATAAAGTCCTCCTGTTTGAGTTTTCAAGTATTGAAAACTCACCTAATGACTTGTATGCCCGAATGGTACTAAGGTCAAGCTACGCGCCTCTAGGCGTGCTGCTTGAATTCCTTTATTTACTGACGTTATTGAAAATGGTGAAGATTTCTAAATAGTTAATAGGTAATAACTGCTCTTATAGAGACACCTTGATATCCGTATTCACAAATACTACTGTAGGAGTAGGTAGGGGGCTTTTGGCCGGTGTAATTTAGGAACTGGTAGCATTGCAACTTGAGATCTGTTCCTATGCTTTTAAGTACTTAGCTACTTTCGAGTCACTATATCTCTGGCATGAAGCTTGCTCTACTCTTATGTATCCACCTTTAGCTAAGGAGTAGCTATGAGATCCCTTTTATTTATTTTTATTTCTCTCTTATCAGCGCAGGTATTTTCTGCAACTACTGGTATCCTCAAGTTAAGAGGAGTTGTTGAACCAGTTCTTTCTCTGACTGTTAACCCCGCTGCGATTGCCACCAATTTAGACTTGGCCACAACTCAGACAAACTTAGTTGTTGCGAAAGTTGAAGAGGAGTCTAACTCAAACACGGGTTATAAGATTTCAATTTCAAGCTTAAATGACGGAACTCTCTTAAGAAACTCAGGTACTGAAACTTTTCCCTACACTCTTAAATATGATGGTGCTGCAGTTGCTCTAGCAGGGACTTCAACAACAGCTGTTGTTGCAAAGACTGTTGCGACTGGTGGTGCTTATAGTGGCTTCTCTGGGGTTGAGATTTCGTATACAGGGATTCCTGCAGCAAATATGGTTGCTGGTACTTATGATGATGTTCTGACCTTAGAGATTGCAGCTAATTAGTTCATGCGAGAGAATTAAAAAAAGCATATATTTGATTATTTAGCTCAAGTATTTAGAAGATTTACCGATAAGAGAGGTATGATAAAGAAATGCCTGCCTCTCTTATTTATTGCACTCCTTTTAAAACCAGCGACTCTCAATGCTCAGCTTTACTTAAGGGGAGAGGTCAGAGAGGAAATGGAGTTATCCCTAAGTGGGGGAGCCGCTAATGCTGCAATGTTTGGTATTTCACCTAGCAAAGATGAATTTCTAAAAGTCTTTTCTTTCTTAGCAAACTATAGAGAAAAGGTTTACTTAGAGCTTCATAGGGGCAAACTCAACAGTGAGGTTTACCGAGTAAATAATAGAATTGTCAAAGAAGGAAGACCTGTCAGATTACCCCTGCAAAGATATAACTCAATAACAGGCTCCCTAAATGCAACAAAAGAGCCTATAATTTTAACTATTATTACGAATTAAAATTCCCTAAAATTTACTCTCAATTAGCATGGAGGCATAATTTGAGTTTGATAAGAGTAATACCCTATCTAAATCTACTTCTCTTTTTTTTGAGTTTACCAACAATGGCCTTTAGGCTCTCCCCAATGAATATTGAGTTAGGTTTTTCGGGAAACGAGAGCAGGACATTATTTAAAGTTGTAAACCCCTCTAAAGATCAAAAAATTGCGATTCAATTCAGTGTTAAAAGTCGTGCGATTGATAAGCATGGTAAAGAAAGTAGATTACAAACAAGTGACTTCAAGGTTTTTCCTCCCCAAGTGATTTTAAAACCTAAAGAAACTCGGAATATCCGGCTTAGTTATAAGGGCAAAGAAAACGGTAAGAAAGAAAATATTGAAAAGGCCTATAGGCTTATCGCCTCACAAGTTCCGTTAGAGTTTTCTGATAAAGAAAAGAAGCAAACAGGTATTAAAATACTCTTGAAATATGTTGCTTCGGTATACTTGCAGCCTAAGAGCGTAAAACCCCAAATTGAAATCTCTTTGATGGAGATATTGAAAGGGGGAGAGAAATTAAAAGTCTTAATACGTAATAGTGGAAAGAAGCATTCAATTCTAAAGAAGCCAAAGATTAGCATGATCAAGGATAAGAAAGAATTTATTCTTGAAGGTAAGGATATTGAAGAGATCGACAGCGTCAATATTTTAGCTAAGAGCGAAAGAATATTTGAGATATCCAATATTGCGAATGCGAAAAAAATAAGTGAAATCAATTTAAAATTGGATTATAAATAGTACGTCTTAGGAAGATTCTTCTTTTTACTCTCTTGCTCTTTCAAGGCCTTGCTTGGTCCAGCGAGAAGGTATATATATCGTTGAAAATTAATGGCCGATTGTTAACTGATGTAGAAGTTAGTCTAAAGAGCGAAGAGGTCATAGAAGAAGTTTTTCTAAGTGAAGAAGCGTTAGCTGGATTCGCCGAAATTCTAACCACAGAGAAACTTAATTATTTTAAAAGTAAAGATAGCTTTGATTTAAGTGAATTTAATAAAAATGGTATGGATGCAGTCTATGATTATAGAAATTTATCGTTAAACTTATCGATAGGGCCTGATAATTTAAAGGCAAAGAAAATATCTTTGATTAATTATAAAGATCAAGAAGAAGCCTTTCAATTATCAAATTCTGATTTTTCAGGATTTATTAATGCCAGGCCAGTCGTTTCTATAAATAGCCCTACTGAGAAATTCGGGTCTCAATTTGATGGTGCAGTCAGTATTGGATCCGTCGTTGTAGAAGGCGCTGCATCCTATTCAAGTAATGATGAGTCGTTATGGTCTAGGGGAAATATTCGAGGAATAAAAGATTTTCCAAAGTATAATAGACGTTTCACATTTGGTGATATTTCGTGGCAGCCTTCAAGCTATTTTAATTTTCGTGAAACTGGTGGAATACAGCTAGAGAGAAATTTTGAGCTTACCCCAAGTAAAAATATTGTTTCTGTGGCGGAAAAAGAATTTATTCTAAGAGAGAAGTCGCGAGTCAGTGTTTTTGCCAATGGTGATTACCTTGAATCTTTTGACTTGTTGCCAGGCAAGTATAACTTAGCAGATTTACCCATAAATGAAGGTGTGAATAATCTTACTCTAAAAATAGAAGACTCTTATGGAAGAAAAAGAGTCTTAAACTTTCCCTATTTGATTGATTCAAATCTTTTGAAAAAGGGCCTTAGTCAATATGTCTATTCTATTGGAACACCATCCGAGGCCAATGGTTTCAATAAGAAATATAATCAAAATGGCGAAGACCTCTTTATTAGTGCTTATCATAAACTCGCACCGGCAAAAAACTACAATACTAGTTTCTTTGGCCAAAGGGATAGTCGGCAGCTTCTGCTTGGAAATGAGCACTTCTATACTTCACTGCTTGGAAATTTAAGATTAGATACGGCCTATTCAAATAATAGGCACAAGAAAAAAAGAGGTTATGCTTTTCGTCCTTCGATTACCTGGAATCGGTATCATAATAATAGTCTAAACTCTTTGCGAATTAGGTTTCAACATGAATATAAGAGTCGTGAATTTGGAATTATCGGTGCTGAAGATCCTAATAATGACTTCTCTCATACCCTGAACTTTTCAATTCGCAAGCAAATCAGTCGCAGGATGTCAGCGAACTCGAGTATTGTAAGAAATATTTCTAGGAGTTTTGGTGTATCAAGTGAGTGGCGCTATGGAGTAGGTATTCAAGGGCAAATATTTTCTAATTTAAATTACTCGTTGAACTATCAACGCTTTGATCAAAGAGGGCAGTCTGAAAATAACTTCTTGGCCTTTCTTAACTATAATTTTTCCGAGAGGAACTCATCATTAGATTACAACTATAATTCTAGGAATAGATCCCACCGTATTGGGGCCAGAACGAATAGTGACCATAGTCAGGGGCAGCTCTTTGCTAATACATTTTACGAAGAAGACTTAAACTCCAAAAGAGGCTTCGCTCGATTTGAAAATAAACACTCTAGAATTGATCTCTTTGGAGATCTTGAAAATATCAAAACAAAATCTGATGAAAGATCTTCTGGAAGTTTAGGAGCCGCTTTTGGTGTATCCTTTACGGACAAATCCCTCTCATTTTCAAGACCTATTCAAAACGGTTTCACTCATATTTCCCTTGAAGGAGAGTTGGAGGATCAAGACATTAGTATCAATAATTCCTTGAAGGGTCTCTCGCCAAAGAATGATCTAGCCTCGACACTTGTTCTACCTAACTTAATTCCTTTTCAGAAGAACTCTATCTTTGTTGATATAAGTAAGGCAGAAGAGGACTTAACTCTTAAGAATGATCACTTTGAGATTGTACCCTATTATAAAATTGGGACATTTATCAAATTAGGTACGGATAAGCTCTGTTCTGCTTCGGCCAATATCTATAATGAAGCGAAGAAAAAAGTCAGGCATGAGCTCATTGTATTGGTTTCAAAGTTAACAAAAACCAGTTACGATTTCTTTACGAATGATAGTGGGGATGCTTTCTTAGAGAAGATTCCTCCAGGTGAGTATTTATTAAAAACTTCTAGTGGGAGTGCTGACATTGTCATTCCTGCTAAGAAAATTCGATTTATTGAGTTGGGAGATATTTATGTTAAGTAAGATAACTCTTTTAGTACTTCTATTAGCAGGATTTATAGGCAATGCACGTTCTTGCAGTATCAAGATAAATAGCATCACAGATATTTACTTCACTTGGACTGGAAGTACAGTTGACGTGAATGGAATAGTCGAGTTAAGCCGGGATACTACAGGTAATGATTGTAGAAGGTTTCACATTACGATGACCCAAGGAGATGCTTCAAGTTACAATAGAGTTATGAAAAGGGGAGTCTACGAGCTGCCTTTTAATTTATATAGAAATAGAAACCGAACACGAATTATCTACGATTATCCCAATGCTACTAGTAATGGTCATATTATAAGAGGAATGTTTGCCTTTAGAGGAAATACAGTTATTAAGAATTTCTATGCTCGTATGCCTCTTCCTCCTTTTCCAGAAAGTATTGCTGGAGGTTTCTATTTCGATAAAATTATTGCCAAGGTATTTGATGGCATGAATATAGAAGCTGGTTCGACTTTGCATGATACTAATGGCTTCTTGGTTTCAACTGACGTTCCAAAGATGGTGAGTTTGTCATTAATAGATCGCGGTGCTGGTTACAATGAGAATGATACAACCCAAGATTTAGACTTTGGAGTTTTAGAACCACTTGAGAGCCTAGGAATGGACCTGAGGGTTAAGTCAAATGCTGGTCATCAGATCACTTTCTATTCTCAAAATGAGGGTAGGCTAAAACATGTCAATTCAAATGATACTGTCAGTTACTTTTTAAGAGTTAATGGAAGGAGCAAGAACTTAGTCAGTGCCTCACCAGTTATTATAGGACAGAGGGGCGGAGTATCTAGCTTATTAGGAGATCTCTATAAAGTAGATATTCAAATTGCAAATTTCTCCAATAAAGCGGCCGGTCTTTATAATGATACAATTACTGTGGAAGTGGCCACTACTGAGTAAGTCGTTTTTGAAGAGTGCTTATTTCACACAGGGTTTAGAGCTAGGTCTTGATGAGCAGGTCGTTCGGCAAGAGCCAATTGGTCTATATCTTAATACTTTTCCATCTTTGACAAAGAACTGGTGATTACAGGTTATTTCATAATCCTCTCCACCAGTACATCTGATATCTTGATCGCCAAAGGCATTTAATCTTCTTGTGCAATCGATATCATTCTTCTGGGGGATTGAGTTGGTGAAGTTGTAGAGCTCTACTCCCAACTTTAGAGTTTGCTTAGTGCGCGGGAGTGTCGAAAATTTGGGATGGGTAAAGAGTTCATCAGAGTCAACTCCTTTCCAGGCGTCAACATCTTCTTGCCTCACTGAGTATCCAGCACATGAAGCGATTAGTAAGAGTAGAGTAATTAGAATTGCTTTCATAGTGGAACCTCATTAGCCGATATCAATAATTAATTAAAATCTATATTGTTCAATACATACAAGTTGATGAGCACAATTACAATAATTGACCTTCAGATGTAATGGCACTTGAATGAGGGGGCTTGCGTCAAGGAAAGCAAGTGGTTAAATAAGAATAGAGTAAGCTAGGGCCATGGTTAGCCCAGATTATAACTACTTACACCAGTTGTGGTTGGCAATCTTTCTACCGCCATAATAGGGGTAGGCGAGTTTATTCTTCATCATCACTTCGGCCAAGTTTCTTCCATCAAAAATAACATCGGCGATGACGCGAAAGTACTTACCTCTTTTTATATTGATCAAGTCAATTCGTTTAGCTCTTTTAATAAGATTCCCTACGAGTTTTCGAGCAACTCTGGCCTTGCGTTTTTCACATTCATTCTTAGTTCTTATCTCAGCTGCATTGATACCATTTACTCTGATTGCTATTTTCTTGCCAAGGAGTGGGTGAGTATTGGGTATGTTAAAGGTTATAGTATCACCATCATAGTTTTTGATATACTTCACGCATTGGAAGGATGTTGGCGTGTGCTGGCATGTCTCTTTTTGATTAGCTCCGATAGAATGGGAAAAGAGCAGCACAAGAGATGTTAAGATAGTCCCTATTTTCACTGAAGTCCTACTTAGAAAATTGGTTGGATAATCTAAATTGTATAGTAAGCTTTGCTGTGATGGTAGAGTTAGTTTAGGAGTGGTTATGAAATTACCTGAGATCATTGGTATTATTGATAGGCGTATATTAATTAACTATACAATTGACCTAGATATTCTAAAAAATATTCTTCCTAAGCCCTTTAAACCTCAAGTTTTTAAATCCAAAGGAATCGGTGGCATTTGTTTAATCCGCTTAAAGAAGAGTCGACCCAAAGGTTTTCCCTCTCTTGTAGGTGTGGCGTCGGAAAATGCCGCCCACCGCTTTGCTGTAGAATGGACTCATGATGGTGTAACTCATAGTGGTGTCTATGTCCCACGAAGGGATACATCCCTTTGGCTAAATTCTATTATAGGGGGCAGGTTATTTCCTGGGGTTTACCACCATGCGGATTTTAATATTAGCGAAGAAGAAGGTACTTATGCTGTTAGCTTTAAAGCTCGAAATGACAGCACTTCACTTTCCATTCAGGCCAAAGAAACAGATTTTTTTCCTAAGTCATCAATTTTCTCTTCTTTAGAGGAAGCATCTTACTTCTTTGAAAAAGGCTCTGCAGGTTTTTCTCCTGCTAAAGAGGGAGCACAATTTGATGGCCTAGAATTAGTAACAAAATCTTGGAAGGTTCACCCTCTAAGCGTCGATAAAGTTCAATCTTCTTTCTTAGAGAACACAGACCTCTTTCCTACAGGAAGTGTCCAATTTGATCATGCCCTCCTGATGAAGAATATTGATCACTCGTGGCTTAGTGGTACTTCGCTCGATGGGTGACTGTTAGAGTAGAGAACTTATAAGACTCTAGCCATTGTGTCTTCCAATCGCTTGATGGTGCACTTCACCCCTTTAGGCCAGTGTCAATTTGCAGTTCTTCTCCTTTTTTATTACGTGATTTCAGCCATTTGAGATGGCACGCATATTGTAAATAGAACTGTGGAATTACTTGGTTACGATTATCATTTCTCAAGGAGGATATTTGAAAGTCATTACAGTGCTATTTTTTTTACTCATCTCTTCCCTATCTTTTTCAAGAAGCTTCGGAGTCCATAAGGTTAAAGAAGGAGAAACAATTTCAACTATTTTGTATGAGCTAGGGTTGTATCCACTTTATGGGAAGGATGGATGGACTGAGCAAGTGTTAAAGCTAAATCGGGTAACATTAAAGAAATCAAGAGGTCTAGAGCCTGGGGATATGCTTATAATTCCAATTGATAAGGAGAAGCCTGTTAAGCGAGAAGATCTTGTCTCCGTCAAGCAGTCTGGATTTGTTAAATCGGGCTTGTTAAGCCGCAGTAGTTCCAAAAGTTATGGTTTCCTTATTTATACAGATATTGGAAAGAAGAATTTCCAAATAGATGTTGCTAATAGTTACAACTATGGAATTGGGTTTGAGCTGATTAGCTTAAAAAAGCATAGCTTTTTAAACTTAGACTTTAATTTAAATTACGGTATTTACGTTAATACTCAACGTTCAGTAAGCTTAGGTAGTGAAGGTAGTACTTATGCGCAATTTTCTCCGGAAGTTAATTTATACGCTAATGCCCTCTTTGATGTATCTGACTTTTCTATAGGGCCAACTTTAAGAGTAGAAGAAGAGTCAGTTGTAGATAATGATGGCAGTTCAATTTTTGTACGCCGAGACCGGAAACTTAGCCTTGGGCTTCTTCTTAAGTACCATAAAGTGGAGAATGTACTGCTTAGCTTAGGTTCATATTATTCAGTTTATAGTGAGAACCTTAATGATTATGAAAGTAATAGAACTCTTACTTCCTTTCTTACCTCAGACTTTAATTTGATTAATAACTTTAAGGTTGGTTTCTTTGGCGAAATAGATTCAATTGACCGTAGAGATAGCTCGTACGGTATTAGACTAACTAAGATTTTCAAGTAAGGAGCTAACTATGAACATAATGAATAGATCTATGATTTCGATAGTCATGATATCTTTGACTTTATTGTTTGGCTGTGAAGATAAAATTATTCAAGAAGGAGTAGGTGAGCTCGTTTTGGGGCAAGACAATTTAGAGGCTTGCTCTGATGAAACTATATTTGATGGCTTAGAAAGTATTTCGGATATAAGAGATAATACTGTTAGCTTAAGTTGGCAGGAAAAGCCAGAAAGCTTAGGCTATTCTATATTTCAGCTAACAGCAGAAAATCAACTTAAGCTCGTTGATACAATCTCTGCAGGAAGTTCGACCTATATAGTGAATGACCTCTCTGCTGAAACTAACTATAGCTTTATGGTTAAAAGTATTGATGAAGATGGGTTAAATGACTGTAATAAAAAATTAGTTTCAGTAACGACGGCGATAAGAGAAACATTTAAATCATGCTTAGATATTCAAACATTTTATGGCAATACGGAACCTTCTGGATCTTATGAGATTGATGTTGACTTAGAAGGGCCAAAAGAGCCTTTTAATGTTTACTGTGAGATGGATCTAAATGGAGGAGGGTGGACTCGTATATTTGTTCATAAAGTAACAGGAGGAGTCTTTGCCTCAAAGGATGATGCAAAAGAGAAAAATACTGATGATATAAATGCTGATCTCTATTCTCAACTCATCCATCTTGAAGATTTTAATAGAAGTGGAGAGTTTGAATTTTGGCTTAATTACTCTGAACTAGATGGAAATAGTGGAGGCAACAGGTGGACTCAGACATCGAACCCACTTTTTGAGGAAGTCAGTGGATATAATGCAACTAGCGTTGATCACACAAGTCGATACTGGGGAGGTCTCGAGCCTGATACTGGTAGTAATTCGTTGATTGATGGCTCCGTAGGGCATAGCAACTGGTATTATGCAGTAGGAGCAATTAACTACTGGCCTAGTTCAGGAACAATTCCCGGATCAACTTCTGGAGTTAATGAGGTTATGCTCTATATTCGCTAGTTCTCTATAATTAGATTGGACTCATCGTAATTGAACTTCCTTGGAAAACTGTCTCAGATCAGTTAGATTAGGCCAAAATATCAACGCAACAAGTAGAGGTTACTTTGAATACAGAACAAGAGAAAGTGAGTTACATCATCGGTCGTCAAATCGGTGGAGATTTTAAAAACCAAGGAATCGAAATTAGTTTTGACAATTTCTTTCAAGGTATACGTTCTTCATTCTTAGGCGAAGAAAGTGAAATTGCAGCAGAAGAGTCTTCAAGAGTTATGCAAGCTTTTCAAGAGAAAATGCAAGCGGTAGCAGCTGAAGCTTCACTGAAGGCCTCCGCTTCAAATATCGCTGCAGGGGAAGCCTTTCTTAAAGAGAATAAAGAAGTCGAAGGAGTTCAGGTAACTCAATCAGGCCTTCAGTATAAAGTTATTAAGTCAGGAAGTGGTGCAACTCCAGAGCTGACTTCCAAGGTAGAGACTCATTACGAGGGGACTCTTATTGATGGTACTGTTTTTGATTCATCCTATGCCAGAGGAGAGACGATCTCTTTTCCAGTAAATGGTGTTATCCCCGGTTGGACAGAGGCCCTTCAGCTTATGAAAGAGGGAGATATCTGGGAGCTTGCCATACCATCAAACCTCGCTTACGGAGAGCAAGGGGCCGGAGCTGCTATTCAGCCTCACTCGACTCTTAAATTTAAAATTGAATTAATTAAAGTTAGTTAAAGTGTTTGCCGGTAGCATTTCATGTTACCGGTTTTTTTAGTTAATTTTAATAAGGTTAAGAAATTCTTTACGTTTAATTACTTTGATTTTTTTTTGCTTGAAGTATTTTATCGAGCCCACTGAAAACATTTTCGCTGGCAATTTCCATTTTCTCAGCACCAGAGGAAATTTCGTTAATATTCAATTGAACTTCATCTAGATAATCGAATATTTGCTTTGTTCCATTATGAACATCAGCATGACTCTCTTCTAGTAATTTATAGCAACTTAAATCTGAAAAGCTTTTCTTACCTTCGCCCTGATAGTACCACTTTCCTAAGCGGCAGTTGAAATGATCAACAAACTTAAATACTGGCTTCCCCTCTATCACTGAGAGGTAAGTGTTAACTTTCCAAATGACATGGTCTAATTTCGCAAGACTCATAAATATTTCATCATTTGTAGCACTAATCTTGCCAAGTGCGTTCTTATTCTTTTTTATAGTTGTTGAAATCGTCTTATCAAAAGATGAAATCTTATCACTAATTAAATGACCAGTATTTAAAGAATCTTCAGACGAAGATTTAAGTTCTTCTGAAATATTTTCAAAGCTAAAGGTTTTTTCTTTTATTGAATTAAGAAGTTTTGATGTTGCATTTGCTAAGTTTTGCACTTCTTCAGCTACAACAGCAAAGCCTTTTCCAGCATCTCCAGCTCTTGCTGCTTCTACTGATGCATTAAAAGAGAGAAGCTTTGTTTGAAAAGCAATATCGGCTAATCCAGCAAGGGCTTCTAATATTGATTTAGCACCCTTATCAATTTCTATAGAGTTTTGGTTAGTATTTTCAATGTTTTTATTAAGTTGTTTCGTTTCTTTTAGTATTTCAACAGATTCTGACTTAATAGAGTCAAATGAGCAATCAACTTCAGCAAGAGTTTCTAAGGCTTGATTGTTACTCTGTATAGAATCGGCAAGGTTTTTTTGAATTGTCGTTAATCCGTCTCGAAGATGATAGTTTTCTTTTTCAAGTAGTTTGATTTTCTGTTTCAAGAAATTATTTTCTTCTTGAATTAAGTTTAAACTTGTACAGATTTTTTTTTCTTTTTCCTGAAAATCACTTTCTATAAGCTTTAAGTGTGATTTATGGTCGAGATCTTCTTTACTTTTTCTAAATATCTTTTTTAAATTAAGTTCCATAATTTAATTATCGTAGAATTTAAAAATAAATAAAGTAGATTCTTCATATTTTAAGTAAGGGAACCTTTTTTCAGCTCGGTTTCTTAACTAGAAAGCATTAGGCAAGAGATATAGTCATGTATTAGTCTGACGACTTCTCTAGTCTAATCTATATTTCCCCCCCGAAAAAGATTAAATCAATTTTTTTAGTTTAAAAATGCTTTGTCCTTTATACTGGGAGAGTAAACTAATAAAGGTAGGGAAAATGAAGAGTTTATCAAAATACTTGCATTCAATTGCTTTATCACTGACCTTGATCTGGTCTTCACCTGGGTTGGGGAATATTGACAATGAAAAATAGTTAAGGCAATAGCAGCAAAATTCTTTGTCGATCAATATGTTAATAATTTTCATAGAGGCGCAAAGTTTTATAATGATAAGAGAGCTGATCTAAAGGGTTTTGCTAATAAGTTTAATGAGGAAGATGAGAAGTTTTTTCTAGAATACTTTGCGAAGAATGGTATTTCCTCATTACCAGAATGGAAGGAGAGTGGATTAGGTTACGAACTTTCTCATAAGGGGAATAAGGTATTCTTTTCACCTCGACTCGCTTATCAGAATA
Source organism: uncultured Bacteriovoracaceae bacterium (assembly GCA_937930825.1). Lineage (GTDB taxonomy): Bacteria > Bdellovibrionota > Bacteriovoracia > Bacteriovoracales > Bacteriovoracaceae. The sequence continues at coordinate 790 of CALHBL010000241.1, read as the reverse complement.
AGTTGCTCGTCAATGGAAGAGTGGTGTTGATTAGCGGTCATAATCCCAAGGCCCTTGAGCAAAGTTTGAATACAGTCTTTGAAACTCGAGCTAAGTCTTCTTTTATAAATTTTGTAATTGATGAGGTCAATGCAGCAGCGGTTATTGGGACTATTCTTGTCGTTGGGGTAATTGGTTTTACATATGCCGCGATTACAGGTGCCTTAGATCCAATTCTTGGAAATACTGATCCATTGGATGATGCCTTTAAAGATCTTCAAGCTAAAGCTGATAATTGCTCTAGGAATGTAAGGGCGATAAATCGAATAAATTTAGTAAGTGGAGTGACTCCAGGTGAGCAAGAAACTTGGGATGAAATGAAGAAAATTAAGGATCATATTCAAGTGGAATTTGAGCTAAGTCATAAGCGGCTTCACCCTTATGTATTAAAAGATATTTTAGGGGTTAAGCAGGCAAAAACCTGTAAGGAGTTTGCTGAACTTTGGGCAAAGAGTGCTGGCTCCAGGGCAAAAAAGGAGCAGGCCCTAAGTGAAACTGCAAGATTTTCTGCGGACAAAAAATCTAGAGATAAGACTAGACAAGTCTGCAACCTTATTGAGCGTTACTCTGACTGCTTATCAAGCTATAAGAAGCATGCTGGTAAGTTTAATGATAAGAAAAGAGGTGGAAAAAACTTTAACAGTAATACAGGCCGGTTCCAGGAAGAGAGCTTATGGGATAAATTAAACGGGAGTAATAGCAAATAGGATAACTATCTCTTTGATAAGTGCCCTACAGGCACGCCTCTGGG
>CALHBL010000240.1 GCA_937930825.1 uncultured Bacteriovoracaceae bacterium | reverse complement strand
ATCTAAGCAGTCGAGAACCACCAAAGCCTTTTCAAGTTTTGCGATATCACTAGTGAAGAAGACTACTCCAGTTAAGTGGAAAACAGCTCTATTTGAGCTTAACAATTCTGAAAAAGCTCTACACGGGAGAACTAAGCTCGATATTACCAATAGTGCGGGTAACTTCGGTCTTACTTTCCATATGAAATCTAATTTTAGTCTGTGGATTAAAAGTGTAACCATCTTTACCTCTGATAATATACTTTCTCTTATCACCTCTATCGTTCTTAGGCTCTATAAGCTTTCTCAGACGACTTACAGAAGTATAAATCAGTTTATCATGAATGAGGGGGTTGTATTCATCTTTCCAAATCTGTCTGGCCAGATCCTCTTTGTCATAATAACTACCAGGATTTCTTGCCAATAAGAAGAGGATCTCCAGAAGAACGAAGCGGTGCTTAAAGTCAATTGTCCCTAGGGCACGCTCTTTAACTTTTCTATTTGTCTTATCGAGGTAGAGGTCAACAGAGTTATCATTAACATCTGCGATCTCTCTTTCTAGAAGTTCACTCAGCCTTCTAAAAGTTACCTTATCAATGGTTTCTTCAGCGAGTAAGAAGAAGTCTAAGGCCTTCTCATAGTTGCCACCTCTCTTGTGCACAACTCCCTTTCCAAGAAGAACGTAGCCATATAAGTTCCAGCATTTCTTATCCTGCAGGACTTGATTAGCCAAACTAAAGTGCTCTAGGGCCTTATCATGCATGTCCATTTCAGTTAGTACTTTTGCAGAGAAGAGAAACATTGCACCTGAGAGGTAATTCTTCTTTATAATTTTAAGCAATTGATTGAGCTGATTGAGATAATCAAGGGCCTGCTCAAAGCTTTTAAGGTTGTAGCCATTCACGGCCAATGCGAGAAGGGTCTTGGCCAATAACTCAGGCTCATTCTCTTCTTTAGATTTCTTATAAGCTAACTCGTAATTTACTTTAGCCTCTTTAAAGTCACCCCTATAAGTTTTTAGGGTACCCACATTATAGAAATATTCAGCGTTCAAGCTGCCTAAGACCGTTGTTATCTCTTCTACGATAACTTCTGCTTCTTGAATATAAGTATTGGCCTTATCATCCTCTAATTTTTCTGAGGCGATTCTAATGAGGAAGCCAAGAATTTTAAGTATTGAGAAAGTGTCCCGTGGGCGCTCTGTGCATTGATAGGCTTTTATAAAGTTTTTTTCTGCAAGCTGAAGGTCAGCTTTATCGTAATGGAGTTTTCCCAGTTGATAGAAAGAGCGGCCAATTTCGTATTTATTTACTTTATCTTCGGGAATAGAGAGGTCTTCGTCGGCCATGAAGCCAAGGGATGCCCACTCTTGAGCGGCCTGTTCATTCTGGCCAATACTTTCAAAGTTTCCATTCATAAGTTTATCTCCCTCTCTAGCATATGTTCAAAATACCAAAATATTCAACAATGCCTTGCTGTCATACCATGTCAAAACTAAATTGGTCAAAGTTTAGACCGCTAATTGTAAAATTTAGTACAAAGCTGATTGATTTCATGCCGTTAAATTGCTAACTTATAACATAAAATTTCAAGATATCAATAACTTGGAGCCTCCTATGGCCAAATTTGACTTAGATACTATTAGACACTCAAGCGCCCACTTAATGGCCCAAGCGATTACCCATATCTGGCCAGAAGCCCATATTCAATTTGGTGTCGGCCCTGTTATCGAAAACGGCTTCTACTATGACGTTGAAATGGAGCATCGAATTACTGAAGAAGACCTTAAACTCATCGAAACAGAGATGAAGGCCCTCGTGAAAGCCAAACTTCCTATAGAGAAGAAAGTACTTTCTAAAAAAGAGGCCATTAGCTTCTTTGAAGATCAAAAGCAGAATCTTAAAGTTGAACTTATTAACTCACTTGCTGAAGGCGAGGAAATCTCGTGCTTCTCTCAGGGTGAATTCATCGACCTTTGCCGCGGTCCCCATGTTGATACAACAGGTGATCTTCCCATGTCTTTTAAGCTTCTCCATGTTGCTGGAGCCTATTGGCGCGGTGATGAGAAACGTCAAATGCTGCAAAGAATTTACGCCGCAAGTTTTCGTGATAAGAAAGAATTAAAAGAACACTTAGTTTTCCTGGAAGAAGCAAAGAAGAGAGATCATAGGAAGCTAGGTAAAGAGCTTGAGCTCTTTCACTTTGAAAAAGAGGCCCCAGCTTCTCCCTTCTTTATGCCAAAAGGCACCATCGTTTATAACGAGCTCGTTGAGTTTATGAGAAGAGTATACCGCCACTATGATTATAAAGAGGTGATTACTCCTCTTATTCTAGACTCTGAGCTATGGCATACTTCAGGCCACTACGAACATTATAAAGAGAATATGTACTTCTCTAAAATTGATGAAAGAGAATACGCCGTAAAGCCCATGAATTGCCCATGCCACATGCTTATGTTTAAGCATTATAAATACTCATACCGAGACTTGCCTCTGCGCTATGCAGACTTTGGCAGGCTTCACCGCTATGAAAAAGCAGGGGCCGTTTCAGGACTGACAAGAGTGAGAACTTTCTGCCAAGATGATGCTCATGTTTTTCTAGAGATGGAATCCATTCAAAGCGAAATACAGAAATTAATGGAGATGTTCTTCACTTGCTATGCTCACTTTGGTTTTAAAAAAATAAAAGTGAATCTCTCTACTAGACCCGAAAAGAAATCTGGTAGTGATGAAGTTTGGGATATGGCCGAGAACGCCCTTAAAAAAGCTTTAACTGAATCAGGGCATGAGTTTGCGATTAAAGAGGGAGACGGAGCATTCTACGGACCTAAAATAGATGTTGAAATTGCAGACGCTCTTAATCGCTTTCACCAACTTGGAACGATTCAATTAGACTTTCAACTCCCTGAGCGCTTCGGCCTTAAATATATGAATAAGGAAGGAACTGAGTCACAACCTGTTGTGATTCACCGGGCCTTACTGGGCAGTTTAGAGCGTTTCATAGGTGTCTACCTTGAACATGTTGGGGGAGCTTTTCCCTTTTGGATTGCTCCAGAGCATGCGATAATTGTTCCCGTTAATAATGATGCCCACCTTGAGTTTGCTCAGAAGCTCCAGTTAGAGCTGCACAATGAAGGCCATAGAGTTCGCGTTGATGATCGCAACGAATCCATGGGTTATAAAACACGTCAAATTCAAAAAGCAAAAATTCCTTTTATGATCGTTATTGGTGATAGAGAAATGGAGAATGCCTCAGTATCTCTTCGCTCCTATGGTGCAAAGTTTTCAACAACTTTATCTATTGAGGAACTTAAAGAGAATTTTAGAGTTCTCGCTCTAGAGAAAACTCCTGAAAGCTTAAGAGTAAAGAAGTAGCCTACAGGGCCGGCCTCTTTCGCCGCTTGAATATTTGACTAAGGAAGAGAAATGCAAAAGAAAAATGTCCTCCTCATTTGTGGTGGAGGTGGAGCTGAGCATGAAATTTCCCTTCAGTCGGCCAGCTATATTCTTGAGAAACTTAAGCTTATTCCAACTCTCACTCCCCTCTACCTTTGCATAACCCCTGAGGGTGATAGGTTAAATCTAGAAGGACAAAAGTGCGAACTGAGAAAGGCCGGAGAAGTTTATAATAGAGAAACAGAGGAAACTACCAAACTCGATTATGCTATTCCCTGTATTCATGGACCTCCCGGAGAAAATGGTCAAATTCAATCAGTCTTTGAATTGATGGGCCTTCCCTACCTTGGCGCTGGCCCTGAAGCATCTCTTAATTGCTTTAATAAAGTGACGACTAAGCTTTGGCTTAGCAGCGCTGGTATCCAGAACTCCCCTTATACTTATGTATTAGACCAATCCCCTGCCTCCATTTTAAAAGCACAGAGCTTTATGAAAGCAGAATCTCCTACCGGAGTCTTCGTCAAAGCGGCCAGTCAAGGAAGCTCCATTGGCTGTTATAAGTGCACTGAGCTAGATCAACTAGAGAGCTTTATAGAAAAGGCACTTCACTATTCAGATTATATTCTCATTGAGAAGGCCTTAAAGGCGCGAGAGTTAGAGGTTGCCGTCTATGAATACCGCGGAGAAGTTGTGGCCGGTGGGCCAGGAGAGATAACCTGCACCAGTGAATTCTATAGCTATGACGAGAAATACTTAAAAGGAAGTACGGCCAAAACCAATACCAACGCGCTCAACTTAGAGAGCACTATTGCGGAGAAGGTCAAGGCCATAGCAATCCAAGCGTTCAAGACCCTCAAAATTAAAGATATGGCGCGGGTAGACTTTTTTCTCACTCAGGACAGCGAGATCTACCTCAATGAGATCAACACCTTTCCCGGGCACACTCAGATTTCAATGTTTCCCACCATGCTTGAAAGCAGTGGATTAAAATACGAAGAGTTTATTAAAGAGAGGATATTTACCCACCAGTCTTGAGATTTCCAGTATGAAAACTTGAGTAAAATCTTGTATACTTGGGCCCATGCAGTGGTTCATATCAGCACTTATTCTCATTGAAGAATAATGTGGCCGATCAGTAATTTTAAGAACACTTAATTAAATATTTTATAAAAATAAGAATATAAAAAAATATTAAGAAGAGGAATGGAAAATGGATTTAATCGATATAAAGTTAATTAATGAAGAAGATCAAAACTACGCGAGTAAGAAGCTCGCCCCCTTCTATGAGAATAACCTTATTCCTGCTGAAAAGAAGAACTACCTCACAGAACTTCAAAATAACCATGGCCCCTTTATGGGGATTGAAACTGAAAGTGGTGAAACCCACTACCTCTTAGACGCCGCTTCGCAAATTGCAACTCTAGGCCTGGGTTTTTCTCCTTCCGTTTTCATGGGGACATCTCACTTTCTCTCCAGTTGGACCAATAACCCTGATCACCCAGAAGTAGATAAAGTAAAGAAGGCCTTTAAGTCT
>CALHBL010000239.1 GCA_937930825.1 uncultured Bacteriovoracaceae bacterium | reverse complement strand
ACTCCATAAAGCTTATCATCAAGATATTCGTAGCGGCTGCCATTTTCATCGAGGGTAACTCTACCCTTTTCATCAAAGAACAAATCAAAGGCCTTGGTATTAGCTAAGTAGAAGCTGTGGGGATTTCCTAGAATATCTCGCGCCCAAGAATACTCCCCCTCACCAAGGGAGACGATTCGCCCTTTAGAAGAGCTTAAAATGGTTTCAGTATTCTGGTAAATATCCTTATTAATTCCTTGAATTGTTTTAGATTGAAGGGTTTTAGAGAGCACCTCTTCTTTGATGAAATCATGGCCGCTAAAAGAGAATTCCTTCTTCTCTTGAAAATTATCACAGATTCTCTTACCAGTAATCTTGCTTTCAAAAGTCGTGATATGCTCTTGGCAATTAAAGTAAAACTCTCGTTTAATTGCAGTTGTTAAACTATTAACGGAGAAGGACTCAAGAACACCAGAAGCATCATAGAAGAATTCCTGTGCCAGAGTTTTACCACCAGGAAGATATTCAATCACTTCCGTTTTTCTTCCATCATCTCCTAAGCGAACTTCCTTCTTTCTTTGCCCATGAGTCTCAAGAAGCTCAACTCCCTCTCCTGGGAAAATGTCGTAATCAAGCTGATACTGCCGTCCTTTTAATAGCCCTTCTGCGTCGACACTTATCAGCAGATCATTGTGATCATAGCGGTAATATAATGTGCCTTGAGGAAGCACGCACTTGTTCTTTGCCCCTGACAGAGAATCAATTTCACAGCTTTGGACTTTTGTCTCAACTTCACTGCTAAGAACAAAGGGGGTTTGAAAAAAGTAGCTCATCTTCTTCTTTAATGTGCCATTTTCATATTCACTCAGAATACGGCCAAGAGAGTCCAAGCTATACTCTTTCATATCCCTACTCTGATTTTTAAAATGAGTCGTCTCTTCACGAGTGATATTGCCAAAGGAGTCATGCCCAAAGAAGCTCTTTCTTAAGGACAGATAGTCAAGATCATCATCAGTAAGAGTTCTCCTTCTCACTTCCTTACTCACTGATACAGGGATAAGATTTTCAGTTAAAGAGACCTTTTCAACAGTGCTTACTCCATGCTCTTCAATAGTTTTAAGATTTCTATACTTTATCGGATGTATGGTGTGGCCGAGGAAATCTTCAATTCTTCTATCTTTTAACTCATCCTTAGTATTATTCACTTTTCTTTCATAATTATCTTCTATGACCTTTGAAAGCTCTCCTTTTTCGTAGATATACTTCACTTCATTGATCTTTTCTAATTGATCATAATGGGTTTCAGCATAGTAATTTGTATTTTTAATTCTACATACTCCTTCTGAGCGAAGGCGTGCATAGAAATTGTGCCTGCTCCCTGAAACTTCACGACCGTCATAGAAGTGCTTAGTCTGACGCCATTTATTTACATAGCTTCCCACCACTTTCTCTTTACTCTCTATGACATAGCGTCCATCAACTCTCTTATGATTCTTTTCATACGTCTCTAATTTAAAGTAGGCTTGAGAAGCTTCATTTCTGTTTGCAATATAACCTGTATTATGTTCCTCTTTAAGTTCCTCCTCAATGAACGACTTATTTATGCTTGAGCTTTCCCGATAATTTCGAAGTCCAGAATTCATGGCGCCAGGAAGACCGGGGGGCATATCGCCAGGGATGCGAGGGCCACCAGGAAACACAGGACCTGGTCCATCCCATGGAGTAAGACCATCACCGGAGTAATTGCTATCCCACTTCAAACAAGAAGGATTGCCTCCACCAGATCGTTCTTCAAAAGGAACTTCTACTAAGCGTGATAAATAGTATTTTTCTAATTTTATATTAGAGCTAAATCGAAAGAAGTTCTCTGGTACCGCCCATCCGATTCCACCGCGCGTGAGGAGAACTTCTCCAGCATCCCCTGCATTCGTTTGATAGAATCCATTTTCGTGATAATAGAAGTCGGATACCTTTTCCTTACCGCGGGATCTTTCAATCATATTTTTAACAAAAACTCTATTATTATCCCTTATCGTATAAACGATTTCTTTTTCGGCCCCAAGAGAGCTTTTGACTTTATAAAGCAAGGGTTGTTTAAACTTAAGTTTTTGCTTTAAGGCATGCTTATCAGAACGCCAAGGAAAACCTCCGTCTCCACGCTCAGGATTTATATAATCGTAAATCTCAAGTTTTCCATCTTTATTGAGATCATCAACGTAGAAGGCAGAGTCCTCTTTCACTTCATGAATCATATTCACAAAGAGCTTAGAGAATTCTTTACTGGTTAAAGTTAAAGACTCAAATTGTCCATCTCCATTATTTATTTGCAGCTCGCTGCCATTGAGGATATCCACATACCCATCAACATTATAGTCGAGGAAGAAGGAGTACTCATTACACTTGAGATTAGATTTAAAGTCTTGGGCCCTAGATTTATCGGGCTCATTCCATATGACCTTCTTGATAAGAGGTTCCTCAAAACTTGAAGAGCTTGGGTAATCCCAATGCCCAAGACCTAGAGACTCGGCAAATTTTAAGTAAGTGGGATGACTCTTTTTAATGACTTCATTATCAAATGATTTTCCACGATAGGTGTGCCGACAAGAGATCATTTCCGCATGCCCATCGCCATCAATATCCACGTAGTAGACCTTATTCTTCTGAGTTTCGCCTTTAGCATTATCAGAAAAAGGTAAGAAGCGCTCACTCAGCTTAACTCCGCCAATTTCAACACGGTAATCAGAATACAGAGGAATTCGACTTGTTGTTGAGAGGTACTGATCTGAGAGAAAATCTGCCGCTCTTATAATATCCCTCTTCCAGCTACCAAAACTCCACGATGCATTCTCTCTATAATTTTCAATGAGAAAGCGCCATATTCCCAGACTCCTTTCTTGCTTATACCCATGACCACTTAGATCAACTTTAAAGGTCAGCTCTTTGGGCGAAAAATTTATGCCCTCACCGCTACTCCTATCAAAACGACTTTCTCCAAACCATGTGGAGTTATCCTCAGGTACTTCTACCGCCACAGATAAGCTCTTATATTCACCAATAAAGAGAGGAAAATCACTGCCACTTTTGTAGGCCTTAATCAGCTGACCTTCTTCATAATCAAATTTAAAGAGTTGCTCTTCGCCCTTAATTCCTTTGAGAGTCATTTCAGTGAGCCTTGAGGAAGCAGAAGCAGATTTCTGATACGAAAATATTTGCTCATAACCGGCCGGAGTGCTCATTTTCACTAACTGCCCATCAGACCAGAGAAAGGATTGAATGAGGTGTCCTTGTTTATATACTTGAGTGATTTGCCCTGCGCTATTAAAGACAACGATCTCTCCTGAGCGCAGAAGAGCTATCCACTGATCTGCGTCCTTAAAGAAAGTATGAAAGGTTTCATCAACATAGGGCTTCCAAGTACTGGCACCAGCCCCTAGTGAGAGGCCTGATAAATTCATCATGGCCGTGCGCTCGCGACTATTTACACCTCTTAGCTTAACAAGATCAAAGCTACCGATACTCCCCGTAACAGTCCAAACCTCACGGTTTAATACACTCTTGGCCCTTCTATTCTTTTCAATCCTTGGAAGATCCATTGTCCAGCCGTGGCCAAAAACACCTTCTTTTCTATTGGAGCTATTATATTCGACTGCGATCGAGCTGATAGGGCTTAAGCTAGGCGTAGTAGGAAGCCTAAATGAGGTATTAAAGGAGCCATTGGTACTATCAAATTTCAGTGAAGGATCAAAAATAAAACGCTCATAGTTCTTATTGAATTCACCTTGATAATTAGAGAGCTCGGATTTGAATGAATGATCAATCGAAATACTTAAGGCCTTTAAAGAGCTTGTAACATCTTCGGCCACGGAAGGGTGACACGATAAAGTGAAAATGATTAAGAAGAAAAGAGTTTTTGTCATTATACGTCCAAAGATCGAGAAGAGCTTTTTGATACAGCACAGCTTTATCCTAATCAAGAATCGGACACTTCTTTACATGGTGTAACTTATTAAAAATAGGTTGTGATTCTCTTCTATTTCATTAACTTTTCATTAACTCTTTATTGAGCTTGATTTTCGCTGACAAATTTATGAACAATAAAAGTCCTATGAATATTAATAATTGATAGCTTTAAACTATTAAAGCATAGTAAATAACGAATTCCAATTAAACCTCCCCTGCCCGATAATGATTCAAGACTTAACAAAGGATCATTATTGAAAACGCAGGATCAAATATACGACATCGCCATTATCGGCTCAGGGGCCGCAGGAATGATGGCCGCCCTCAGAGGCGTACTCAATAACGATAAAGTTCTTATGCTTGGAGGCAGTCCAAAAGATAAGAAGAGGTCGCGCGCCCAGTGGGTCAGCAGAGTTGAAAATATGCCGGGCTACACTATTTACAAAAAAGGCATTCAAGACCCCAATAAAGAAACCCTTAGCTTTATCCAAAGCTCTCCTTTCAGTGAAAATCTTACTTTTCATAAGAATGTAGGTGCTGAAGATATTAGTAAAGAAGAAGATGGCCTCTTCACTGTTAAAGCATCAGATGGTGAGGTCTTTAAAAGCCGCTTTGTTGTCCTCGCAACAGGAGTCATGGACACCCAACCTGAAATTGAAGGAAGTATTAGAACAATCTTTCCCTATGCCAATGTACAAACAGTTGACTACTGCATCCGCTGTGATGGCCATCATGTTCTTGGCAAAGAAACCGCTATCATTGGCCACAATGAAAGTGCAGCGTGGATCGCCATTCTCTTGCATGAAAGATACGCCCCTCCCCACATTACCGTTCTCACAGATGGCAAAAATCCTGAGTATAGTGACAAAGTAAAAGAGCTCCTTGAGCTCTATAAAATCGAAGTCAAAACGGGCGGCCTTGATGGGGTAAGAGGAGATAAGAAGTCTGGCAAGTTAGAAGGATTTGTCATGTGTGATGGAACGATTCATCCTGTCGACTTCGCCTTTATTAGCCTTGGCATGATCGTCTACAATAAATTAGCAGAAAACCTTAAGGCCGAAACAGATGAAAGAGGCTTTGTCACCACAGATGCTAAAGGTCAGTCCACAATAGAAGGCCTCTATGTGGCAGGAGACCTAAGAGCAAATACGAAGAAGCAAATTTACACCGCCTGGGATACAGCAGTTGATGCCCTCGATGACATCAACGCCAAACTCAGGTCTTATAAACGAGAAGAACTTTTAAGAATTAAAAAGGAGAATGTATGAGTGATTTAAAATCAAAAGAAGGCCAGAGAGTTCCTGAAGTAACTTTCAACGTGCGTGAGAATAACGACTGGACCAAGTGGACAACTAGTGATCTTTTTAAAGGAAAGAAAGTCATCGTCTTTGCACTTCCTGGTGCTTTTACCCCAACTTGTAGCTCGACCCATTTACCGCGCTACAATGACTTGGCCGAAACTTTTCACAAGAATGGTATTGATGACATCCTCTGCCTCAGTGTTAATGATACCTTTGTCATGAATTCTTGGGCCGAAAATCAAGAAGCGGAAAATATAAAATTCATTCCCGATGGCAATGGAGAATTTTCTAAGGGCATGGGCATGCTCGTTGATAAATCAGACATTGGTTTCGGCCCTCGCTCATGGCGCTACTCCATGCTTGTTAACGATGGCGTTATTGAAAAAATGTTCATCGAAGAAAATGTACCAGGAGATCCCTTTGAAGTTTCCGACGCGGACACAATGCTTAAGTACACCTGCCCAAAAGCAGAGGCACCTAGTGAGGTCACTCTCTTTTCAAAATCAGGTTGCCCACACTGTGCGAGCGCTAAAG
>CALHBL010000238.1 GCA_937930825.1 uncultured Bacteriovoracaceae bacterium | reverse complement strand
TACCCCCACTAATAAAGAGGGTTTCCATTGGTGGCGCTGCTAGATACTTCTTTGCTTCTGGTAAGTCATCTATAGAGGCCAGCGAGCATTCCTGCTCGATCATTTCTTGAATTTGATCAATTTTATACTGCTCCTCTTCAAGGAACAGACTAAAGGCCAATCCCTTCTTTCCGGCCCTGCCTGTTCTTCCTACCCGATGAATATAGTCTGCGCTATCAGTTGGTAAATCAAAATTAATGACAGCAGCAAGATCTTTAATATCTAAACCCCTCGCCGCCACATCAGTGGCCACTAAAATCGATAGACTACGATTGGAGAATTTCGTAAGAATCTTAGTTCTATCATTTTGATCAACATCTCCATGAATACTCGCTGCTAAAATGCCGTTCTTTTGTAAAAAGTTAGAAAGGTTATCTGTTATCACTTTTGTTTTACAGAATATAATAAGTCGATCAGGGTTGAATTCTCCTAAAATTTTAAGAACTGCTGCATTCTTAGTTTTATGCCCACTAGTCTGAAAGAAGTATTGCTCGATATTTCCTTCTTCGTGTAGGGAATCAACAATAACCTTTTCAGCATTTTTTTGAATATTTCCACTAAGCTCTAATATTTCATCTGCAAAGGTTGCAGAAAAGAGAAGCGTTTGCCTCTCTTGAGTCAGCTGCTTTTCAATGCCCATAATTTCGTCATAGAACCCCATATCAAGCAAGCGATCAGCTTCATCTAAAACTAATGTTCTTAAGTACTTTAAGAAAATAAATTTTGTCCCAATAAGCTTGGCCACTCTTCCTGGAGTTCCCACAATAATATGAGCACCGTGATCAAGTGAGTTTTCTTGGTGGTGATAGCCCACGCCGCCAGTGATAGTGAGAACCTTTACATTCTTCATCATACGAGCAAGCTTACGCAACTCAGTTGAAACTTGTTCAGCAAGCTCACGAGTGGGACAGAGAATAAGAGCTTGCGTATCTATATTCTTAATATCCAATGAATTGAGAATAGCGAGACCAAAAGCGGCGGTTTTACCACTACCCGTTTTGGCCTGACCAATAACATCTCTTCCCGTAAGGACCACTGGAAGAGCACCGGCCTGTATGGGAGTCATTTCGTCAAAGCCAATTTCTGACAGATTTTGGGATAACTCAGGTCTCAGCTCTAGGCTTTTAAAAGTATTGCTCATGATGCTTAATCCTCTTCAATGACTTCAATGTGAATGGCGACGAAGCCCTTAGGGCCTTCGCTTACTTCAAACTCAACAATAGCGTTATCGTAAATACTTTCATCTTTCAGTGCTGAAGCATGAAAGAATAAATCTTCCATTCCATCATCTGCCTCAATAAAACCAAAGCCCTTTTCTTTTTCAAAAAACTTCACTCTGCCCGTAACGATATCCCCCTTAGGTGCAATTTCTTCACCCCAGGTAATTTCAAAGACTTCTTTGATCTTATCGCCTTTATGAATTTTCTCTAATCTAGCGATGACAGACTCTTCACTCTTTTCATCAACTAAGAGATTCTTTCTCTTTCTATTCTTTGTTTTGTGCGTATCATATCTAACGAGATCGACTGTTATCTTTGTCATATAAACTCCCTCATTTCTATTCTAATATTTCTAACGCCTGATTCCTCTTTGAGCAATCAGTACATACTCTTTCTTATGAGAAGGCACTTGGCGGCTAATCATAGTGAAGAAACCCCAGTCATAGAAGGTATCTTCAAAGTCTTCAATACTCTTTATATATTCCATCTTCACAACTTGTACCGTAAAGACCACCCCCTTGAGCGTTCTATTATACTTCTTACAAAGCCTAAGCACTTCTTTGATGGCCTGCTTGGGATTTAAATTAAGATCCACATGAACCCAATCAATAGCACCATCCGGGAGTTTCTCATGGGATAGATCTTGAACAGAAGCTTTAATAAACTTGAAGTTCTTATGGGCCAAAAGAGATTCATCAATATCTGCAGTATCAATCCCCCAAACTTTTGCTCCCGTTGATAAAAGAAAAGAGGTGGCCCCACCGGGAGAACACCCAAAATCAAGCCATGAGTCCCGCTCGCTAAACTTTAATGAGAAGAGCTCTGCCGTTTCTGCGATTTTTCGGTAAGCAGCTGAAGGTGAAGAGTCTGGAATATCTATTTCCACTCGCGAATTAGGATAGCGAGTTATATCACTAGCTACTCGGTGTACACCAAACCAAACTTCCTTCTCACTTAGAGCAATTAAATTCAGAACTAGCTTTCCATCAGCACTATACTTATTAACAGGTACACCAAACTCAGAAACAGCATCATATGAGTATTCAGTATTAACACTATAATTGTGAATCATGCACTCGCTTAGACTAAGACCTATCTCTTGAAATTTATTCTTAACAGTTGAGTTCAAGTCATCTGGCCAGGCTTTTCCTAGGCATAGACCAACTCGAGTAGCAAAAGTTATACTCAGCTGAGAAATCGTCTCATAGTCATATTTTATGCCCTTATTTTTAAAAGTCAGAAAACCTTTTCTTGAATAACTTAAAGTGAGTTCGGGGTAGAAGGCGCTGACCTCTTCTTTGAGAAGAGCTTCATTACCAATATTGACACAGAAGAAGATAAATTGATCATTCATAGGGAAGCGCCTCTTGCTAACGCTTAGCTTTCATAGCTACGATCTTTTTAAGATCTCTTAAGTAAATAACTTCAATTTTTCCACGTGCCCATGGAGTTTTTCTTAGGAATTTTAAAATAGGTTTCATTATCGGCTTATCTTGTTGCTCAAATGCCCTAATCTTTGTCATCTTAGCTAGCTCTTTATAACCATAGAGGTCTATGACATCTCGTAAGAGCATCTCTAAAGTAATTCCATGCATAGGATCTTTTGAAGTTCGACTATTGTCTGAAGTTGGCAAAACTCACCTTTAGGGTTTAGAGGATTAAAAGTAGTGAGGCCCTTAAGTATGTAAAATAGTGCGCAAAGTCAACCCCCATACTCAGCTATCCCCCTTCAATCTCCCAGCCAATTTTTTCAAGAAATTCATCATAAGTGCCGTCAAAGAACTCCGCCCGCCCTTGATGGAAGATAATCAACTTATTAACTGATGATCTTAAAAGAAGCTCCGAGTGGGTCACGAGAATAACAGATCCAGGAAAGCGAATAATCTCCCGACTTAGGGTCTCAATTGACTCCATATCCAAGTGATTTGTAGGCTCATCTAACAGAAGAAGGTTTGATTGCTTCGCCAAGATTTTTCCAAGCATCACCCGACTCTTCTCTCCACCGGAGAGGACAGAAATTGTCTTCTTAGCAAGCTCGTCTGTGAACATCATAGTCCCGCAGATTTTGCGAACTTGTCCTGTATTTAAGGCAGGATTACTATCTGAAATTTCAGTTATAATTGTGCTGTTCTGATCCAGCCTCTCAATATTCGTTTGGCCAAAGTGACCCATAGAAAGAGACGGATGACTTGTTATTTTTCCAACTCGTGGTTTTAGCTCACCTGCTATTACATTGAGTAAGGTCGATTTTCCTTTACCATTCTTACCGATGATTCCAACTCTGTCCTTACGTCCTATGCTTAGAGAGAGCTTCTTAAAGAGATCGTCCTCTTCTTCACCAGTATAAGAAAAACTCAAATCCTCGGCTTCAAAAATCACCTTACCCGGACACTCTTTGTAATGAAAAGTGAAGCCAAGATTATTCTCAGAATCCAGTTTTTCAATAGTTCCCATTTTCTCAATCTGTTTGGCTCGTGACTGTGCTTGGGCGGCCTTAGAAGCTTTAGCCCCAAAGCGATCAACAAAGCCTTGCAGTTCTTTCTTCTTCTTCTCTTGAGTTAAGCGGGTTTGCTCATAGATTTCATCGCTAATCGCTAACTGCTCATAGAATTTTGTGGTATTGCCTTCATACTTATTAAGACGCTTACGACTAAGTCCTATGGTATGAGTTGAAATAGAATCCATAAAGTCCTTATCGTGAGTAATCAAGAGGACTTCACCTTTGAATGATTTTAAGAATCCTCGCAGCCATCTTAGAGATACAATATCAAGATAGTTGGTGGGCTCATCTAATAAGAGGAGATTTGGATTTTGAACAAGGGCCTTCGTCAAATTAATACGAACTTGGTACCCACCTGAAAAGCTATTAGGATCCTTTTGAAGATCTTCTTCAGAAAAGCCAAGACCGAAGAGAATTTTTTCAGCCTTCCACCAATCATACTGTTCTTCTTCAGATAAAACTTCGCAACACTCTTCTAAAACGGTGGGTTTAGTAAAATTTATATGTTGATCAAGAGCACCAATTTTATAACCCTTTGGGATGATAACGTCTCCAGAGTCGGCCGTAACCTCTCCCAAAATAATTTTAAAAAGTGTCGACTTGCCAGAACCATTGCGCCCAACAAAGCCAATTCTCTCTCGCTTCCCTATTAGTAAATTGAGATCTTCGAAGAGAACCTGAAGACCAAAGTGCTTTGAAATATTGCTCAATTGAATCATCTGAATATCCGTAAAATTGTTCTTCTCTACAATGCCACAGATCTATCACTAAGTCCTTATAGTATTTTTAGCCTATAAAAATAAACCCAATTGAGTATCTCTATCACAAAGGAAAACTCTTTTCGAGATATTTAATAATTTCATCAGACTCATACATCCACTTATCCCCAATTCTAAGACAGGGAACTTTTGGGCTACCACCCTTTGCTAGTAAGTCAGACTTAAAATCTTCATTAGTATTAGCATTCCTTAATTCTATAGGAAGATTTAGCTTCCTCATCGCTCTTCTCACTTTAATACAAAAGGGACATCTATTAAATTGGTAGAGGGAGTAATTCTTTAATTCTTCTTCTACTGCTCTTTGACTCTCATCGCTTCTTTGCCCAATACTTGGTTGAGTCAATAAATTTAGGATATGCAAAAATCTACCTATGATATACCTCAATACTTTCATCAGGACTCCTTAGAACTATCTTTCAATTCACTTGAAGAAAAATAACCATCTATTCATTCTAGCTATCTGTCATAGTTCTTTTTTTTATTTGTTATAACTTGAATGCCCAACATACAATTTCCTTGGAGGTAAGTCATGAATCATCATAAAGTATTTTTTGCTCTACTCTTGCTATCATCAATAAAAGCTCACTCAATCGTAGGAGGGGAATTTACTAAAGAATCCAGTCCAATCACTGAATCAACAGTAGGCCTGTCCCATGGATGCACAGGCACATTGATTGAAGACGATGTGGTTGTAACGGCCGCCCACTGCCTAAGAAGAAGGAGAAAGATTGAGGTGATCTTTGGAACCACTTTTAAAGACGGCGTGCGAATAGCGATAAAAGAAATTGTCATTCATCCCGACTTCACCTCAACTGCTAATGGTGGTGTCAGTCCCGATAAACCGGCCCAGAAACCCATCCATGACATAGCTCTTATAAAGCTAAACTCTCCCGCTCCTGCTGGATTCTCACCAGCACCACTAGGCTCAGGCCAAAACCTGATAAAAGGAGATAAGCTTATTTTAGCAGGCTTTGGACTAACGGCCCCCCGCAGAGGAAGCAAAGGACGACTAAAGCACGTTGAAACGATTTTTAATTTCTATAATGAAAAATCTCTAGAAGTTGTCTTTGGCCCTACACCAGGTAAGAGTGCTTGTCCTGGAGACTCGGGCGGCCCCATGTACAGAGAAAGGGGAAATCAACTCACGCTTATTGGTGTTACCTCAAGAGGCTTTAAGAAACTAGGCCCTTGCTCTGGAAACGGAAACTATACAGAGGTTGAAGCTCATCTTAATTGGATACAGGAGACGATCAATGACTTTAACAAGTAACAGATTGGTTTTATTCAAGGTCATTGCCATAAATCTCTTATTCACTCTTTCGGCCCACTCAGCAAGTAATTGTTCCCTTGAGACATGTCCCGTTACCCAGAAGACTTTCGATACAACAATCAATCGCCTCAAGAATATTTACCCCACAATAAGATTTCAATCCAGATGGTCTGACAACAGTATTCAAGCATCAGCTCGCTTCAGACAGATATTTCTAAGCGGAGGCTTTGCTCGAAAAGAAGGAATCAATCTTGGAGGTTTTATTACTGTTGCTTGCCATGAAGTGGGTCATGCTCTTCTCTCATTATCTGAAGGTGAAGCTGATTACTTTGCTAGTTCAGACTGCATGAAGAAATTCTTTAATCTTAATCTTGAACCTGATCTTATCAACTCTTATCTTGACTCTAATTTCGAAATGGCATCGCTTTGTAATGAAGTCTTTACTACTAATAAAGATATCGCTCAATGTATTCGCATTGCCATCTCTTCAAAGAATGCCGCCAACCTCGGACGCAAACGCTGCATTACGAGGATGGATCAGTTACAAGAGAATACCTTAAGATCTTCTCGCTCTACGATTTCAATTTCTAATTTCTATATGAGGTGCTTACGAACTGATCCTAATGTCAGTAACGTTAGATTTCCAAGAAATGAGCTCTTAAACATTCTCCTTGATGTCTCTTTGGATCTCAAAGAGGAGCTTGATTTCTTTTCAAGTGATTCAAGGATAGTTACGAGAACATACCGTTCGCATAACTCTCCTGCCTGCAGGATGCAAACACTTAGGCATGGAAACCTTTTTAAAGAGAAGCCTAGCTGTTGGTTCAAATGAAGCACTAGACACTTTCTTTGGAGAAGACTCTTATAACATGAGTCTTCTTCAAAGTTATGCTCCTACTTCTTCACTACTGCTCTATATAGTCCTCCTGCTTGAGTTTTCAAGTATTGAAAACTCACCTAAAGACTTGTATACCCGAATGGTACTAAGA
>CALHBL010000237.1 GCA_937930825.1 uncultured Bacteriovoracaceae bacterium | reverse complement strand
TAATCACTTTTCGATACTGAGTATCACTCTCCATAGAAACTCGGTGGCATTCATCAATAACAACTAGGGTAAAGCCATTAAAGAAAGATGCATCCGCATGGGCCAAAGATTGAATACTTGAAAAAATAACTTTTTCGTCTTGATCTTTTCTGCCAAGCCCGGCCGAGAAGATACCAGCACTGACGCCATAGCTCTCATACTTGCCATGGTTCTGCTCCACGAGCTCTTTCACATGGGCCAAGACAAGAACTCTCCCTCGGGCCTTAAGTGCTAAACTAGCAATAACCAAACTCTTGCCAGCACCGGTTGGAAGGACAACGATTGCAGGATCTAAGGTTTTCCTAAAGTGCTCAATAGTCGCGTCAACGGCCTCTTGCTGATAATCTCGAAGTGTATACATAATTACCCGTATTTTTCTTTAAATTTAGCATAATAGAGGCTTTTCAAGCAAAGATCACTACTTCTCAGGCATCTAAAAAAGTGCTAGTTTACGCCATGTTCAACATACCCATCCAATATGAAGCACCTGTGTACAGACCACCCTCTGAGTGGCGCTCCCTCTTAATCCAAGTCACAATAGGATGCTCCAATAATAAGTGCACCTACTGTGATATGTACCGCTCGAAGAAGTATAGAGAAAGAAGCTTTGAAGATATATTAACTGATATTAAACGCTGCAGCTCAAGTGGCCTAACGCCAGAGAAAGTCTTTCTCTGTGATGGAGATGCGCTTGGTGCTCCTCAAGAATTATTGGTAAAGACTCTCAGAGCAATCAAAGAGGAATTACCAAGTGTCCGGCGAGTCGGTATTTACGCTACGGCAGAAAATATTCTCTTAAAAACTACCCAAGAACTTGAAGAGCTGTATGATGAAGGTCTTGCCATCGCCTACTTAGGATTAGAAAGCGGTGATGATAAAGTTCTTCACATGATTGTTAAGGGCAATACGGCCCAAGAAATGTTAGACGCTTCTTTGAAAATTAAAGCTGCTGGCATAAAGCTCTCAACAATAGCGATGCTAGGAGTGGGCGGCCGCAAGCATAGTCAGAATCATATTCAACACACGGCCCGCCTCTTAAGTGAAACTAATCCTCACTTCTTTTCTTTTTTAACTACTTTCTCCGTGCCAGGCACTCCTTATCATACAATGCTAGAAAGAGGTCTAATAGAACCCCTGACTACTTATGAGCTCTTAGGAGAGATGAAAGAAATTCTTGAACTCTCAACTTTTAAATTAAATAAAGTGATCTTTCGCGCTAATCACGTTTCTAATCCCAACCCTATTGGCGGAACCCTGCCCAGAGACCTAGATGCTGTCGTCTCCACTATTAACCAGTGGCGAGCGGAAACTCCTCAAGGTCTCTATCCTGTAAGCCCAAGACCCATGTAGCTATATGCTCGATTATTTTTTAAAGAGATCTAAATTCAATGACATCTGAGTTCCTAACCAAATCGCATGTTCAGTATGATCAAGAAGATCATCACCAGTATTAGGGTGAGCAAAGATAGTCAATCCTTTGTGATTTAGAGCTACAAAGGACAGAACCGGCCCAAAATTTTCATTGTCGATTAACAGCTGAACGCTACCAATGGGATGTGGACCAACAGGCCCTTCATGAAAACGGCCCACTTCTACTCGAGGAAACTCACTGGCCACTGCTTCGGCGACTTTCTTAGCAATACTTAAAGATTGCTCGTTAAAATATAAGTGAATATGGAAATTCTTAATTTCTTTTACCACTGTACCTCCTGCTTGAGTTTCTTTCCAGTAGTGGTTTAAGGCATATGCCTCCCCTATTGTGACACAATGGCCCTATGGGTGTGAAGTGTGCTAAAACAGAGTCTTAACCACCGAGGAAATAGTGAATAAGAAAACGCAGTCGAAACCTTCAGCTGAAGATCAGGTTTTTGATGATTACTCCTCTAGGAAAATCAATTGGTTTCCTGGGCACATGAATAAGGCCATGAAGAATATCTTAAATGGTATTAAGAAGGTCGATATTATTCTTGAAATAAGAGATGCCCGCTCTCCCCTAACTACAGGAAACAAGGCCCTCCATGAGAAGGTAAAGGGGAAATCGCGACTCATCGTGGTGAATAAAACTAATTTAGCAGATCCTGAAACTCTAGAGCTGTGGCGCGCATGGTTTGATGAGAAGAAGGAGCCCTATATATTTATCAATTGCTTCGACAAAGGCTCCATGAAGAAAGTTGTCTCACTTGCAAAGAAAGTTGTGGATGAGAAACGCGGTGAAGAAAGAAGTGCAAAGAATAAAATGAAGATGATGATTGTTGGCCTTCCTAATACAGGAAAGTCCACTATAATTAATAAGCTTGCTTCAAGGAATGCTACCAAAGTAGCGGCCAAACCTGGCCAGACGCAGGTTCAGCTGTGGGTAAAGATCAATGATGACCTAGAGCTTCTCGATACTCCAGGAGTCATGGCCCCCATTATTGACTCCTATGAGCAAGGCATTTGGCTTTGCGCCCTCCATGCTATCCCCGACAAAGTGATTACCCCTGAAATCCCTGCATGTTATATTGTGGAGCACTTTCTAAAGAAGCGATCACTCCAATTCAAAGAACATTATAAGATTGATGAATATAAAGACGACTTAATAGAAACACTTAATCAAATTGCGGTCAGTAGAGGCTGTGTTAGAAAGAAGAATGAATTTGATTACGAGCGAGTTTACCAACTGGTCTTGCATGATTTTAGAAAAGGTGACCTAGGCCCTGTCAGCTTTGGGATTCCACCTAAGGCAAAAAAGTAAAGAGAGATAGTGATAAAAAAAATTGATGTAAAATATCTTGATAAAAACAACAGAACACTTGTGCTTCTCATTCCTGGAAATCCAAGTGTGCCAGGTATCTATGAGCCCTTCCTTGATCAAGTCATTAAAGATTTAGCAATCAAGGGAGATACTATCCACAAAGTTCTTCCCCACTTAGGTCAGACTAATGAAAGTCAGCCTAAGATTAAAAATATTCATGTTCAAGATGTTATTGCCGATCACTTAGAGAATATTCTTGGTCTGATTAAAACTCACTCGCCAACCAGGGTGATTCTCCTTGGGCATTCCCTAGGCAGCGCAGTTGCCATTTGCCTCTACCAAGATCTCAGTGAACAGATAGACCAGTTTATCATTCTCTGTCCTTTTTTGGGTCCAAGTAAGAATAATGAAAAATACCTTCGCTTATTCCAAAATCCGTTATCTAAGAGAACAATGAAGTTTATAAGTCATACAGGACTTATACACCCATCCCTATCAAAGAAAATCTTTGGAAGATGGCTTGGAGATAACCCCTTCAACGAGCTCATCGCGAGGGAAATAAAGAAACCAAACTACCTTCATCACTTCTTTAGTCTCGTCTCTAATTACTTTCCTGACTTTAAAGATCTAGATATAAAGAAGAGAGTTTCTACAATGGATCCTGCAAAGACCTTCTTCCTCTTTGCACCTAATGATTTTTGGGTTCCAGATGATTCAGTCAAATACCTGCCTAAGAACTCTAAAAGTATACTTTGCCAAGGAATTGCACATGATTTCTGCCTAAAGAGCTCCCAATACCAAAGAGTATCTCAAGCAATAAAGCAGCATCTTCATTCCCTAGACCCTATAAATGAGTCTAAAGAACCCCTCTTTGAAGAAGAGATTCAAGCTCCACAATTGTAATCAGGACTTTCGTAGTGCCTTTCTTTTCTCGTTGAATTCTTTCTTGATTTTCTTTTCCAGCTTTTCAGTAGCTGCGCTATAAGCAAGAGGACTTACCCCACCTAAGTTTTTCTTAAGAAAGGCTATTGTTCTGGCCGGATAGAGATTATAAATCTCCCGTAACGTCCAGCCCACGCCCTTTTGAACATAGTACTCATCATCTGATAATAGAGGTTCTACAAATGAGATCAGCTCCTTAAAACTTAGAACTTTCTTCCTCTTACTTGAATACTCCAATAAACTAACCACTGACTGCCTACGCTTCCAAGGGTTTCTTGAGGTATTCCACCTTCTTAATGTAGGTTTAATCCAGTCAGGTCTTGCCTCTAGCATATGGGCATAGATCTTTGAAAGGTCATCACTATGCTCCCAGCAATGGCAACGATCAATCCACTTTAAGATAGTACGGGTTTCCAATTGATTAAGGTCTTTATGCTGATAAGAGTAAATGGCCAAGCTCATGGC
>CALHBL010000236.1 GCA_937930825.1 uncultured Bacteriovoracaceae bacterium | reverse complement strand
GAGTTCGCCGTTCCTGAAGAAGCTGTTTGCGGAACTGATGCAGGGGTACCAGAAGAATTTGGCTCACCTTCTAAAGCATCTGCTGACTCCCGGCCAGGACTTAAAGACTGACTCGGACCTGAGCGCCTACGAGACTGATTTCGTTTTGGGGATGACTGAGCAAGTATGGCAGCAGCATCCTTACGGTCTTTTAATTTCTGCTTCAAAAGGTTTGTTTTAGTTATGAGGTCTTCTTTCTCTTTTTCTGCCTTTGCTAATTCTTCGGCATGCAATTCTGCTTCTCTTTCTTTTACTTGCTCTTCCTTTAGCTTATCAAGCTCTTCAGCTTTCTTATCAAGCTCTTCTTCCTTTGACTTTAGTCTCTCTAAAATTTTCTTAGATTCACTGCTAAGCTTATCTTCTTGGCCTTTAAAACGATCACTAAAGAGGCCATCTCCTTGAGCTTGAGCTTGAGCTGCTGTATAAGAGCCCGCGGCAGCTGTGCTAGGAACTCCGGATGGGCCTTGTTCAGAAAAAGCACTGACATCAGTTTCAGAAGTAAGACCGTTCTGTGTTTGACGCTTTTGAGTTTCTTCACTTCCTAATTGATCACTCGTTTCTACTGGAGTACTCCCTAAGGCCGCTACAGGATTAGTAATTGGCCTAATCGCCTCCGCAGGTACCCCTTTTATATCCTTTGTTATAGCTTCATTCTTTTCTATCTTCTTAACATCTTTCTTCCACCTGGTTCTAATATAGTCAGTTCCTTGGCCTCTTCGATTATTAGTAGCAATTGCTGCGCTTTTTAAACCTGAATTAACAGTTTCAGGCGTTTCTGACTGAGCAACTCGTGCAGAGGCATCGTCTCGTCTAATATTCTCAGCGGTGAAGGTCTCCTCTCCACTAGTTGCAGGGTTATCAGCTTCAGCGTTCATTTTACAAGTGCCGCCATGAATTGCTGTATATACTGCTTGAACTTCTTCATCACTTACATCAGAGAGAATATTAGATAAACCAAAGCAGCCCCTTCCTTTACTGGAATATTTTTTTTCATCTCTTACATAGGGAGCACAATAAACAAGAGCTTTAGAGAAGCTGTTACTGCCGTCTTCTTTTGAGTCTGAAGCTAGTTCGTTTAAGGCATTGTCAGTAGTCTCTAAACTTTCACTGGCAATATTCATACAGAAATTCTTCTTAATTCCCGCCTCTGACTTTCTTCTATTACATTTTCTAATTGATTCATGTGCTTTTTGCCGCTCTAAATTAAAGATAGCATTCTCAAATATTTCATCGAATGTTGAATCACCCTTTACTCTTCTTTCTTGGAGTGCAGAGAGGAATTTATTAATCTTCAAGAGTGTTTCTGAACTACCAATTCCTCCCTCCAGGTCAACGACAGCTTTTAAAAAGGGATTATTACTTAAGAGCTTTTCTATTTTCTCTTCTTTAGCCTTCATTTCTCGAGGATCAAGATTCTTATAATCGCTAATTTTCTCCTTCATTGTTTTAAAAGGGGTTTTATCATCATCACTTATTTCGAAAGTCTTTTTAAATTCTCTAAACTGACTTGCCCTATTAAAACCCATCTCAGCGTGATTTGCTCCTGTTGCCAGCGTAATAAGAAAACCATGAATTTGAGGGCCAATACCACCAAGGGAGGCACCTTCTAAGCCGTGGTCTTTAAGTGCTTGCTTGATGATTCCTTTCTTGTCGTGAATATCGAAATTTCGCGTTGTTCGTTCTTCATCCATATAGGCTGCACTGGCCTGCCTTATGGCCGCTGCAATCTTTTCTCTTGTCTCATGTGTAGCGATATTAGATTTAGGATACATGACTGTGTTGCTGATAAAAGCATTCGTTATAAATTCCGCCCCTGACTTTCTGATTTCTCTTATACTTTCAGCTGGTCCCTTACCACTATCTAAAAGCGCTTTATTTGCCCTTTTAAGTTTCTGGTTAATATCTTTACCAGCAGTTAAATGGAGCAGTTTAAGTGATGCTAGAGCAGCTTTATTATCTTTTAAACTCTCTTCGGCTCCGAAGTCAGCAGCACTAACGATGCTCGATCCAGTAAAGCTATGCTGGTCACTTGAACCAAGATTTCTCTTAAGTGAACTCTCACCAAAGCGCTCATAGAGAGATTCATCAGCTAAACCTTGAGTATTCTTCAGCTCATCAGGGCACTGCTCCTTGCGATCAGCAGAAGAGGTAGAGAGGGCACAGTCTGAATTAACCTTAGCTTTTGCCTTTAAGAGAAGGTCTTGCTGAATTTCATCTGAACACTGCAGATCATTATCAAACGAAGAGCCTTGAGAAGGAATAATAAGGCTTCCCTCTTCATCATATCTATCCCCCATCAGTTCTGAGGGTGCGCATCGAAATGAAAGCTTAGCTATTTTATTCAGATCATTTTCTTCACCAGCTTTTAATCCATAGAATTTCAACTTTCTCCTATACTTTGCTGGTCTATCTTTGGAGCCTTGGATATCTTTTCTTAAATCGTCCAAAATTTCAACATTAGAAGAGAAGTTAAATTGAAGTAAGCTAATATTCTTAAGCTCTTCTAAGTCTTCTCTAATTCTCTGTGCCTTCTTTTCGACTTGAGATTCTTCGCTACCTTGTGGTTGCTTCTTCTTTGACTCTACCATTTCTACTAATTGATCTGAGCTGAGTTTTTCTGAGGACGAGCAATTCCCATTTTCCTCTTGCTTATAAATAGCAAGACAGCTTTTTTTCTTATCTTTACTAGACTTCAAAGCATCTGTGTCTAATGAGCAGTGTTTACCCTTCATATACTTGGCAACTTGAGTAACAGGAGATGCTTCAAGAGGATGGCCATTCATGGTCGAGCAATTCCCTACATTGGCCTGTTCGGTCAAGAAACCGGTAAAGTCTGAGAAGTCGGTATTATTCAAGGAATAAGTTAGGCCATCACCACCAGTATCAAGTCCAAAAGTAGCGTGATTAAAAAATAAAATTAGAGTAATTATGAGGAGTCGAAAATACTTTTTCGCAGGATCAGCTAATCTTTCAATTAAATTTTTCAATTTGAATCTCAAAACTCTTCTCCCTACTATTCTCATAGTATTATCGGTAAACGCTACCCATTACTTGAGTTTATCTATTTAGTTTACGAGCAAACTCCACTCAAACAGTAACTATAGAGAAGTAATGCCCTT
>CALHBL010000235.1 GCA_937930825.1 uncultured Bacteriovoracaceae bacterium | reverse complement strand
GGACTTTCTTGTTTATACGTTTTCTCAATTCGAGAGTAGGAACATAGGTTTTCTCAAGTCCTCTTGTCACTTTCTGTGCTTTGGTATCAAGGAGAGAAACTCCAAGTGAAGCATTTAAAGAATAGGTTGGAAGAATATCGGAAATAATATAGTCAACTCTGAAGTAATGATTATTAGTAGAGCTATCTTCGTTATTATAGGAATCTACAAAGTCTACTTGATAGAGAAAGATAAGAAAACTTCCTCCCTTTGTTATCATAAAGTGATCAATAGAGAGAACTTTCGTTTTATTATTGAGCGATGGAAGATAGGCTTGGTAGTCTCTATATTGAAATTTTACTGTTGTTGTACTGTAGTCTTTATGAACTAGAGTATTACCTAATAAGAATGTTTGCGACTGAGCAAAGAGTGCAATCTCTTTGGTTCCGAGGGTGTCTCGTCCGGTATAAGTATAGTCATAATTATAGAGTAGTGAGCTTTGTCTGCCTCTTAAAGTATATTCAAAGGTATTGGCCAAGCTTCCTGAAACTACTCTTGTATCATTTTGAAAGACACTCGAGTCTTCTCTGTCTGTGTGATAGGAGTTAGTCAGACGAAGTGACGGAGTTACAGTAAAGCGGTTTAAGTAAGAGTGAGTATACCTGCCACTGAGAAGAGTGTTATGAATAAAAGTATCTTTCTCTAAAGCGCGAGCTGTTGGGACATCGGTTGCTTGAGTGATATTGGAATCATAGGATAGTTCATGATTAAATGAGACCGCCCATCTCTTTGGAGAAAGGACTTTTCCATTTCTAAGAATATTTGGATCAAGCCCATACTTCTTCTTGAGGGTAGAAATCCGAGATCTAATTTCAATTGAAAGCTTAGACTTCTTATCTTTTTCAAGTGCCTTATTCATGCTGGGGAGGATATACTTCTTAACGATACCCTTTTGATCTTCACGTCCTTCGCTTAGGTTCAATAAGGTTTCGGATAATTGAAATTGTGAGACTTGGAGAAGATTTGTTTCAGCATCCTTATCTTTTAAAATGGTCAGGAAGTACTTCTTAGCAGTTTTATGTTCTTCTAAGAGCTGTGAAATATGGGCCGCATAATAGAGTGATGAGCTCGTCTTGAAACCTTTCTTCGCTGAGACCAAGAAGAATTTCCTTGCTTGCTCAAGCTCGCTATTGGCATACAAAGAGAGGCCGTACTCATATTGAATATCCTTTGAAGTATTTTTTAATTTAATACTTTTTTGAAAAGCTATTATGGCCTCGTCATAGCTCTGCAGGCGATTGAGTAGAATGCCTTCAAGATAGAATCGCGCTGAGGTTAACTTTTGATCCTCTGTTTTGAGACTTCTAAGAGTCTTTAACGATTTTTGGTAGAGACCGTCTTGATAGAACTTTATGGCAGTTGATAACTTCTTAGACCCTTGGGATTCTATTGCCAAAAGAGATGTAGAATAGAGGAGCCCTATATAAAAAATCAACCTAAGAGAAAACACTTTTCTTCCTTGAAACGTTTTAACATTAATTCTAACGAACTAATATTATAGCGAACTTAGGCGTTTAGAAAAACAAGGAAATGATTCCTGAGCTTAATACTTTACTATAAAGTCCTCCAGTAAGAGTTTTCAATTATTGAAAACTCACCAAAAGACTTGAATACCCGGATGGTACTAAGGTTCAATGTACACGCCGGAGGTGTGCAGCTTGAGTTCTTTTCCAGGAGCGGTAGGCTATCTCACTGTATGTCAGGGGTGAATATGACTTTTGTCTTGTTGCCACTACCAACGGCTGCCGGCGGACGCCCTGGAACTATATCTGGCGGCTGAAAACAATTAGGGGGTAGGCATATATCCGGTTTTGTAAGCTGGCCAGGCCCAGATCCTGGTTGGTTAATAACTACTTCTGGTGGAGGTGGAGGAAGATCAGCTGCGCTATTGAGTTTCGGTGGAGCAAGGTCAGTATCTGAGCTAGCAGTAGAGTCATCTCCACTGGCCAAGACTGATTCAGTTCCTGAGTTACTCTTGGCATCCGCCGGAGACCTCTGAGAAGGGAGTTGCTTCTTCTCCCAGTTACCAGAAGACGAAATCTCAAAACTAGGGCTCGTTAAATCACCACTCTTAGGGTCAATATAAGCAATATCTTTAGGAATTTCATAAGTCTGAGTATTGGGGTCAAACGCTGCATCTTCTGGAGGAGAGATAAAGAGACCTGTTTCCATGTGAACAATTGTTCCGGCTTTAGGGCCAGCTTGATCTGAAGTAGGAGTTGGTACCGCCTTTTCTACTTTTGCCACGGAAGCTACGCCGGACAGTGATTGAGTCATTTCAGATCCATCATTGGCCACCACTTCAGCATCAACTCCAGGGGGAATCACTTTTCTAAACTTCTTCTTAGGGGCCGCATCTTTTTGTGAAGAGGAAGCCTCTTCATTAATAAGTCCAGGGGCCGCTTTACTTTCTAAGGTCTCTAATTGAATAGGAGAGATCTTAACAGGTGCTGTTGT
Source organism: uncultured Bacteriovoracaceae bacterium (assembly GCA_937930825.1). Taxonomy (GTDB): domain Bacteria; phylum Bdellovibrionota; class Bacteriovoracia; order Bacteriovoracales; family Bacteriovoracaceae. Next base: position 2,274 of record CALHBL010000235.1, on the reverse strand, counting down.
TTTATCTGACTTTGCAGAAGCTCCTGAAAATTGTCCCCTTCGCACCATAACCGCCTTGGGTCCTGATACAACTTTCTCAAGGGCCGCTTGATTAACTCTAGGAGCACCAGCAGTAAGCTTGGCCATGGCGACAGCACCTTCAAAGGTGACAAGGGTCGTGTTCTGAGTTTTATTACTATAGGACACTTGAAAGTCTGTCCCACGCACGCCCATAGCGGCCGTCCGTGTTTTTATGAAGAGCTTCGATTTATTCTTCTTCTTCATCTGCATATAATTCTTTGTCACTTTCGAGCGTATTTGGCCTTTTATTAAGGTGATTATTCCGGCCTTTTCTTTAGGGAAGGCATCAATTTTCATTTGTGAGTTTGGCCCGACATTCATTGTGGACTTATCAATAAAGAGGAGTTTGGTGAAACTTCTCGCTTCAGTTTTTACTTGGGCCCCTTCTGGTAGCCAATCACCTTTTTTAAGTGCTTTAGTCTTAGCGCCTATTAAGGCAGAAACCTTTCCTTTAAGTACAATGACTTTTGCTGCGCCTTTTTCCTGGGCGAAAGCTTGGAAATGAAAACAAAGAATGATTGAAAAAGTTAAGGCCAGCTTCATATTTCTCCCTATGCTTAATTGGCTATACTATTATCGACTATTTTAGAAGATTTCTGAAGCGGCAGAGCTAATATCTATAAGTAATTAATTTTATTGGCCTTTCCTGATCGGGCTTGAGGAAGAGTTAAAAAAATTGCCTACTAAAACTGTCAAATAGACACCTCTTTAAAAGAGGAGCATTCCAATTGAAACCATATAGAAGTGACCTGAGAGGTCTTGATCAGTCTCTTGGGTGGCCAAAACATTAGTTTCAGTGAAGTCACTTGCATCGACGACTGAAACTTTATTTGATTTCTTATAGGAGTACATAAACTCTATAAAGACAGGATGCATTTCTTTGTAGGCCAGGTCTTCTTCGAAGCCAAAGACAAAGGAGCCCCCAGTAGATTCAAAGGTAAGTTTTTGCTTCTTATTATAGAGAGGTCCAGTTGAGCTAAACTTATCAAGCTTCACGGTTTGAAGAGACCAAACAGGGCCAATTCCAATAAACATAAACCAATCTTTAACCGGCTGGACTCCTCGTAGCTGATAGCGCAGAAGAGGACCAAAGCTGACATGGCGAAAAGTTCCCTCGCCATTAATTGTTTCGTTTCTCGCCTTGAAGGTAAGTCCCTCTATACTTCCCCAGTAGATATAACTTGATAGAGTGATTTCAAAATACTTCCACTTATAACCGAAGTGAGTATTGAAGCCAGTGCCGTGCATTTCATCTTCAGTTCCCTCAAGAGCATTGATATCACCCCAAGATTGAGAAATGCCACCTCTTAAGGAGAGTTTGTAGCGAAAGGCGTGAGCTGAAGAAGACAGGAGGATCAGGGTGGCAATAGTGAAAAGAACTCTCATTAAAAATCCGCCATAAAGGTCAAACTGGTTGTTCCCTTAAAGTCTGCTTTTGGAATAATTTGAACCTTGCCTTCGTAGAACCAGAAGAGAGTTGTGGGGTTGATAATATGGCCGATGGCCCTTCCTATAGCATTACCAGAGTTTAAGAGATAGAGGGAGAGGTTCTCAATTCCAAAACCTAAGAATGCCCCTAGCACCGGGGTTTGGTAGAGGTCTTGAATGCTTGCAGGTTCAGTATAAATCTCAACGGTAAACTCAAAGAGGGTAGAAGAAATGGCGGCAAGGCCCATTGAATCTATGCGGTTATAACCATTGGCCCGATAGTAGAGGTAGAGCTGAGAGCCTGAGATAGGATGGACAAACCAATTCCAAAAAGGCTCGTCTTTATCAAAGACAAGGCGACCAAAGTTCTTGCGGTAATTCTTCCAGGAGCCTTTATTCTTAACGACGTCAGGCTGAGTAAGAGGGTAGGCCAGCCAAGTCACACCATACATTGCCGCTAAGTGCTTCATTGATTCCACTCTTGTGTGCTTGCGATCGATGTAGCTGTAGCGGTAATTAGTCGTTCTTCTCTTTTTGACTTCTTTTGACTTTTCTTGTTTGAGGTAGCGCTCATACTTCTGCTCTTCTGCTTTAAGCAGATCATTATTTTCAAAGTCTTCATCGGCCAGAGTTCTTTGGCAAAGACTGAACATGAGAAGAATGGGTATTAATATTCTGAAAATATGATTTAGGTCAGCGTAGGTGCGACGCATTTTTTCTACCATCCTGTCTATGCTATATACTTAAGTGATTTAGTTTTTCTAATATGGGAAGCATAGAGTTGCA
>CALHBL010000234.1 GCA_937930825.1 uncultured Bacteriovoracaceae bacterium | reverse complement strand
CATGGTCATCACTTCACTGCCGGCAGATAACTCAGAGCTATCATAGAGGCTCTTCGAAGGATCGTCTGTCATTGTAATGGCCTTCGTTATCTTAATATTGACAACTTTATCAGGAAATACTTTGTCAGCATCCACAAGGCGATAGACAGACCAAATCGTACGAGTTGGTGAAGCTTTAACAACAGCTCCTCTGGCAATAACACCAGTGGTGAGGAAGAACTTTGCATGATCCCCAACAACTAAGCCGTCCTCTAGTCCTCTATTAAGAAGCACTGTTTTCTTAGTGCGCGAAACTTTTAAGAAACGTGTTGTTAATTTCTCATCGAGCTCTAAACCAAGAGCATGAAAAGACAAGATTAGCGCGGTGATTGAAAGAGTTAATATTCTCATTTGTTTATTCATAAAGCATTCCTAAAAATAGACATTAAAACCAACACTAAAGCGGGTTTGATTTGTGACGAAGGATGGCGTGATATCATCCACAAGAATGTCGTTAACATTGTAGCGCATACTTTCGTACTTAAGCTGTAGGTTGATTCCAAAGCCCACCTTCAAAGTTTCATCTTTAGCATCCCCGCTTTTAAAGCGGTACTTCAGCCCAACATGAGATGAAGGAAAACCGAGGATTTGATAGGTATATATATTATCAAATTCGGCACTTTCTAATTCCCCATTCCCTCTCTTTATCCCTATGCCTACGTAGGGCATATACTTATGTAAAGAATTGGGGGAATTCCAAAAGTACCAATTCACATAACCCTTTAAGCTGCCCTCGGTAATTCGGCCATTGATGCCACCAACGTCATGATGAGTAATGCCCCTTTCAATTTCTAACTCTACGGTGAAATTTTTGAGACTCTCCAAGGTGGTACTAAGATGCCACTCATAGGCAAAGCTTAGTGAATAATCATTACTTCTATAGTTCACATCTTCTTCAGTAGTATTAGTACTGATATTAGTTGAGTAGCGCAGAGTAATTTCACTTCCGCCCTTCTCAGTTAAGGCCCTTTTTTGACGCCTTAACTCTCCTTCAATACCCGTTTCAATGAGGTGATCTCGAAGCTGTTCATCATCCATATTCTTAGACCAACGCGGGCCATCTCTTTTAATACGACCAATTACACTTGGGGAAATCTCTCTTGCTCTTTGGTCTTCTATTGCTCTACGCTGTTGATGATTTAAGTAGTCAGTTCCTTCTTTCACATTGGCAGATGGGTCACGAATCAAACCGCTATATAACCCTTTTAGACCATACTTGAGTCCATTATACTTCTTCACCGAAGGGACTGAAGTCGAATCAAAGACCTTATTCTCTCTGTCTTTCTTGACCTGCTTTAAGAGATTTTCATCATCCCGCTCAGTAGGGGCAACTAAACGGCTTCTTGCTTGTTGGAATTTATCATCATACTCATCACCGATTTTTATATAACTCTTCTTTCGATTGACTTCTAAGTCTTGTCTCTTGGTAGGATGGGTCTTTCTTAACTCCTCACCCTCAAAGAAATCATCCTCCTCGAAAATAAGATCTTCAGGTACTCCCTGATCTTCGCTCACCTCATAGTAATTCTGATCTTGGGCGCGTCCTTTAATTCTCAAAGTTCTTCTTGCAACAAAGGGTCGCCGAGAATCTTTAGATTGGCGAACAATACTTAGAGTTGCTCCCTTTTGCAGAAGCCTAAAGTTCTTTATTTTTCTAAGAAACCAATAGCTGACATTATTTTGCACCTTGACGACTTCGCCTTCAGCAACATAAGTAAAGCGAGGCTTTTCAAGACCTTCTTCTAAGTTCATAACAAAGAGCTTACTGCGGTCACCATTTCTTAGACCTTCTGCGTGACCTAAATCAATAACAATAGATTTCTTGGTGGAGCTCATTTGAAGAATGCGAGTGCCCTCTAAGGATTCACAGTGAAGCACATTAATTTGTAAAGCTAAGGCCCAAATAATAAAGGGAATCACCTTATTCAATGCCTTCCTCCTTGAAGCCTATGAACATATTAGTAATACGAGGGCCTTATTGACTAAAAAGGTCAGTAAAATGGTCCTACTGCCATTTTAACACGCTCCGAGTTATCTTCCACAACTTTATTTGGGACCGAAAGTGACAGGTCAGGATAATGACGCTCATCAACAAGGACCATCTCGCCTCTCCAGTTGAAAGACGACGAAAAAAGTCATATAACTAATGAAAAAATAATACCAATCTGAGGTAGCCCCATGGCCCGTAAAAAAAGCATTCAAATTTTTCGTTACAAGTGCACAATGACTGACGAAGAGTATAAAACAACTCGAAAAGCTCCCAATCCTGATGACCTTATCTGCGTTCAGTCTTTCTATGAAATGAATCCAGAAATGGATGATCGTCCGGAGCATATAAAAAGAGAGCTTGGTATCACTGAAGACGAGTAGAGCGCTCTCAAAAATACCTAAATTACAAAGACAAGAATACAAGAATACAAAGAGCAGCTTGTAATCACTTGCTGCTCATTAAGAACCCATTCAAATATAAAAGGATCTTTCATGGAAACAAGAAATGTCATCATCGTAGGATCAGGTCCTGCGGGATATACCGCTGCCCTCTATGCTTCACGGGCCTCACTCTCTCCACTTCTTATTGAAGGCATGGAGCCAGGCGGTCAACTGACGACAACTACAGATGTTGAAAACTTCCCCGGCTTTCCAGATGGAGTCATGGGCCCTGACCTTATGATCAATATGAAGAAACAGGCCGCTCGTTTTGGAACTGAGTACCTCTCTACTTTTGTAAAGAGTGTTGATCTTTCTAAGCGCCCCTTTCATGTCGTCTGTGAAAATGGCAAAGAATTCTTAACCCAAACTCTCATCATTTCCACTGGCGCTACAGCAAAGTACCTAGGCTTGGACAATGAGATGGAACTTATTGGTAAGGGTGTAAGTGCTTGCGCTACTTGTGATGGATTCTTCTACCGCGATAAAGTAATTCACGTCGTTGGCGGTGGAGATACAGCAATGGAAGAGGCCACTTTTCTAACTAAATTTGCCTCGAAGGTTTATGTTCTTCATAGAAGGGAGACCCTTCGGGCCTCAAAGGCCATGCAAGAGAGGGCCTTTGCTAATGATAAGATAGAGTTTCTTTGGAATACTCAAGTTGAAGAGATTCTCTTTGATGACTCTGGAGTGACTGGTCTTAGGATAAAAGATACTAAAACCGGAGCTGAATCCCAAAGAGATACTGATGGCTTCTTCTTAGCAATCGGCCATAAGCCAAATACAGGCTTATTAGGCGGACAAATTGAAACTGATGATCAAGGCTATATAAAGCCCACCAATGCACCCCACCCTGATACGAATATAGCAGGTGTCTTTGCTTGTGGTGATGTCCAAGATCACTACTACCGTCAAGCGATATCAGCTGCAGGTTCTGGCTGTATGGCCGCCATCAGAGCTGAGAAATTCCTTGAAGAATTTGGTGAAGCTTAAGACTTCCCTTTCACTAATAATTCCTCTTTTAGTTGCTAAATCTCTAAAAGAGGACTCTTCTCTAAAACAAAGAATTGATAAATATCTCTCACGCCTTATGGGCCGTGAAAGAGGAATCTGGCAAAAACTTGGCCAAATGCTCAGCACCAGCTCGAATAAGTGGGAAGAGTTAAGTAGTCTCTCTACCAGTCGAGGCCCTCAACAGATGAGCGCTTCAGACTTTCACCACTATATTCAACAGCTTTTTAGGGAAGAGGAACTCGACTTCTCCCTCATCGAATCTATAGAAGACCTCGGAAAGACGGCTTCGCTTTCACAAGTTCATCAGCTTTCACTAATTAAAGACCAAGGGCCAAAGAGATACTCAAAAGCTCAATGGATTATCAAGGCAAAGCTTCCCAATATTGAACAAGTCATTAATGAGCAGATGGACATTTTTAAGTTAGCAGAGCTTGGCCAAAAACTAGCAAGTGAGAAGAAAAAATTCTCCTCCGAAGATTATTTCTACACAATCAGTGACTCCTTCGAGAGCGAGCTCAATTATAATAAAGAAAGGGACAATATTCTCAAGCTAGCAGAACTGGCCATGTGGGATAAGACTGCTTTAATTCCCACTCTCCATCAGACCCTGCAAGGAAGAGACTTCATCATCATGGAAGAAGCAAAGGGTGAAACTTGGGAAGAAGTTCTTAGAAGCTGGTCTATAAAGGAAAAGAGAAGACTTGGTCATACCCTTCTTAACCAATACCTCTATCAATACTTTATTTTAGGATGCGCGCAAGGAGATTTTCATCCTGGGAACTTTCTATTCACCAAAACACACCAAGAGGTCTCTATCTCGTGGCTTGACTTAGGACAATGCCTTAGGCCAAGTAAGCAAAAGAGAAAGGCGCTTCTCATGGCCATTGGTGGACAACGTGGTGAAAACCTTGGAGATATTTTCCATGCATGGGACTTTAATTTAGAGAAGCTAACCCCACTTAAAGACAGACTACCCCTCATTTTAAAATACATCTTTTCACCGTTGGTGAATATGCAGGCAACAGACTTAAAGAAGTGGAATTTACAAGAGAAGCTCGATCAAATCATGGGTGATGATAAGTGGTTCTTTAGAACATCAGGTAGTCCTGAGCTCTTCCTATCAATACGCTGCTGGATGGGGCTTATAGGAATGCTCGAAAAGCTTAATACGCCTTTGCACTTTGGGCAAGTGTGGAAAGAGCGAGAATGTGAAATTGAAGAAAGTTTGACCGATTTCTCTTTGATCAAAACTCATTTTCCGAAGATTAGCTTTAAAGATATGGCCCAAAAGCTTGTGGTAAGAATTACAGAAGATGATCAATTACTAGTAGATATCTCTTTGCCTGCTCAAAGCATAGAAGAGCTGCCCCAATTCATCAGCTCGGACGTTTTAGCAGAAATAGAGAATCATTCCATAGACCTCAATAAAACTCTTTTAGATGTCATCAGTAGTGGATTAAAACCGCAAGGTATTATTGACCTTAAGGCCAAAGGTAAACACTACCTCGTGTACCTTGAGCCTTAGTTCCATTCGGACATACAAGTCTTTAGGTGAGTTTTCAATACTTGAAAACTCAAACAGGAGGACTATATATGAAAAAATTTACAGGGCAATTTAGTCAGTCTTTCCCCGTTCTTTGACAACCTTCACAGCTCTTGAAACAATTAGTGAATCATGAGTCTTACGGATGGACTCTTGCTCTACTATTCACTTAGGTCTGCCAAGGAAGGTGTCCATGAATTTCAACTACAATACGCTCAATGTTTCCCTCTGCTCCAAAACTCGATCAGTAAAAGTTGATCTTAATAGGCCTGACTTTCAAAATCAAATAAATATAGAAATGCTCTTTGAACTTGAAAGCCTCTTCGGATGGCTCACTAGTCATCTTGAAGTTAATGCTGTTGTCTTATCAGGTTCAGGGGAATACTTCTGTGCTGGTTTTGATCAAGATGAATTAAAAATCATGAGTGAAGAGAAATTACAGAAGTATCTTATTCGCTTTCAAAAAATTATCGCTGGCATGCTTGCCCTCCCTCAAACAATTATCTGTGACCTTAAAAATGGCGCTAGCGGCATGGGCCTTGAGCTTTCAAGTGGAGCAGATATTCGCTTTATAGACAATGATGGAAAGATAGAGTTTAGCGCTCTCAAGGACGGCTGGGTTCCTTGTTCAGGTGGAGTAGGCCTATTAAGCTTTTGGGTCGGTCACGCCAGAGCGCGGGCCTGGACTCTTTGCTCATCGCAAGTAGAGGCGCAAGAAGTTATCGACTCAGGACTTTGTTTAAGCTCCTATCAAATTGATGAGAGGGACGAATTCCTTGAATCGACTTTGACCAATATTGCTTCTCAAGCGGCCGTCGCAAGAATTCAAACGAAGAGAAGTTTTCTAGAGTCTATAATGCCTGAACTATCTCGCTCTTTTGAATATGAAACTATATTTTCATTTGCCGCTCTTAAAACTCAAGACTGGAAGAAAGAGCAAGAAGAATTTATTGCGGCCAGAGATATGGCCGCCCTTCTTAAAGAATCCAAAGGTACATTACTCCTCTAAAACTGTGAAGAAGGTAATGCCCTATTCTCATTATCTTCTTCACTCCTTAGAGTTTATAAAAAGGCCTCAATTCAAAATTCTTCAACTCAACTGAACAATTTTTAAAGTCTCTGGTCATTCCCATCAGGAAACCACCGCCTCCTGCACCACAGAGCTTAAGCAGATAATCTTCAGTTTCTAAACCTTGCTCCCAAACATCATGATAGAGCTTGGGTATCATTGGTTTAAAATGTTCAAATTGAAAACGGGAAAGCTCTAAGAAGGAATCCCAAAGTGAGCTGGTATCTCCCAGCAAGAAAGAATCAATACAGTTATTGGTAATCGCTGCTAAATCAGTTTCACAAATTTTAGAGAACTCTGGGGTCTTACATTTTTCAAGAAAGAGATTCACAAGAGGTTCAGTCTTTCGGCTTCTGCCGGTATTTAAGAGAAAGATGGCCTCCTCGGACTTAAGCTGCATGGGAAGCTCCACGCATAATAGGCCCTTAGCTTGGCAATTAAGAATAGGCTTATTTAAGTAACTCACCAGGGGATCAAAGCCACTTGAGCTGCCATGGAAGTGAGACTCTAGGAGAGCAAAGTTCTTCATAAGAACTGAGATCTCGGACTCACTCTCCTTTTCTTGTGAATAGCGATCATAAATGGCCGCGATGAGAGCACCACTACTGCCTACCCCATAACCTTGAGGAATTGAACTATCAAAGACAAGGCCTTGCCCCACATCGAAAGCGAATGAATCGGTATCAAAAGGAAAGTCGAGAAGATCTTGTTGATCCATTTTTTTGATAAAACTTGCCAGTGCTCCTAACTCAGCATCTCGCTTATCTTTATTCTGAGTTGGAAAGGTAAGGTGCCCTTCAAAGAGAGGATAAGGCAGGGCCAAAGCATTTGAGTGCTTAATAACACTATACTCACCAAAGAGAAGTATTTTAGAGCTGAATGAGATTGTCTTCACTCTACTTTCTCTTTGTAAGG
>CALHBL010000233.1 GCA_937930825.1 uncultured Bacteriovoracaceae bacterium | reverse complement strand
GGGGCCCAGTTAACTGTTCGTGAAGGCCAGTGTGCTATGTTCCTCAATGAAGGGGTTGTGGCCGATATTTTTCAGCCTGGTATGCACACTCTTAACACCAGATCTCTTCCCATACTGACAACTTTAAAGAGTTGGAAGATGGGCTTTGAAGGGCCTTTCAAATCTGATGTCTACTTCTTTAGTTTAAAAGACCATTTGGATCGCAAGTGGGGCACGGCCAATCCCATCACCATTAGAGATAAGGACTTTGGTCATATCCGCCTGCGGGCCCATGGCAATTATACTTACGCCTTAAAAGACCCTGCGGTTTTCTATAAGAGAGTGCTTGGGACGCGAGAGTCCTATCATAGTGATGAGCTGGAAGGGCAGCTGCGCTCAATGATTTTAACTAGCATGAGCAGCTACTTTGGTGCTAGCGGCATTAGCTTCTTAGATATGGCCGCCAATCAAGAAGACTTTTCAGTAAAGCTTAAAGAAGAACTCCTCGATGATTTTGAGCAGTATGGACTTGAGTTAAAAACCTTCCATGTCCAAAACCTCTCCCTACCAGAAGAATTACAAGAGTACTTAGATAAGAGCTCGCAGATGAATATGGTGGGCAGCTTAGATAAATTCATGAAGTTTGAAACGGCCGATAATATTAGCACCGCCGCGGCCAACGAAGGCGGCCTTGCTGGTATGGGGGCCGGTATGGGAACAGGCATGGTCATGGGCCAATCGATGATGGGGCAAATGAATAGCGCCAATACTCCAGCAGCTCCAGCGGAAGATCCTATCGAGTTGATTGCCAAGCTTGCAAAATTAAAAGATCAAGGCATCTTAACGGAAGAAGAATTTACAGCGAAGAAGGCCGAGCTTCTTAAGAAGATCACTTAGGAAGTTACTGAATGGAAAAAGATCCCTGTCCTTCCTGTGGTGCCGAACTTAACTTTCAAAGTTCTCAGTCTATCTTTATGGTCTGTCCCTACTGTTCATCTTCAGTTGTGCGCCAAGATCTTGAGCTTAAAGACTTGGGAAAAATGGCCAGCTTGCCAGAAGATATCAGCCCCATTCAAGTGGGGATGACCGGACATTACCGGACGCTCTTCTTCTATGTTTCAGGCCGAGTTATTTATGAGTGGGAGAATGGTTTTTGGAATGAGTGGCACCTCTACTTTGATAATGGTGAAACAGGTTGGCTCTCAGAGGCCCAAGGAGAATTTGCTATTTCAAGACCCTTAGAGGCAAAACTCTCTCCCGCTGAAAGTGAATTATTCTTAGGAAAGACTTATGCGGTTAAGAACGAAAAGTACTGCCTCAGTGATATCAAAGAAGTGACCTATAAAGGCTCACAAGGGGAGCTGCCATTTAAAGCGCTTGTGGGTTACAGGGCGAATGTTTATGACTTCTCTCATGCCGGAGCAAAATTTCTCTCTCTTGAATTTTCCCACGACAAAGAAGATAAGTTCTTGGCCTATGTAGGAGAGTATGTTGAATTCCTTAATTTAAAACCTCAGAATATCAGGCTTATTGAAGGCTGGAGTTTATGAGAAAAATGAAAATTAAAGGGGTAAGAGTAAAACCAAAGTTAAAGTCCTTTAACTGTAATAACTGTGGCTCTCCAGTTGAGGTTAGTATTCTAGGTCAATCCCTTAATGTGGTCTGCCCTCACTGCAAGAGTATTATTGATGCCAACGATCCTAATTTTAAAATCCTGCAAGAGTATACTGAAAAGAAAACTTATAAGCCTTATATTCCGATTGGTGCTAAGGGAAAATTAAAGGGCAAGACCTGGGCCTGCACTGGCTTTATGGTGAAGTCTGACTCTGGCTACTTTTGGCGCGAGTATCTTCTCTTTAATCCCTATCACGGGTACCGCTGGCTAATCGAAGTTGATGGCCATTGGGGTCTTTATAAGAAAGTTCACCGGGCCAGCTCTCATACCGACAGCTCTAGGGCAACTTATAAAGGAAAGACTTATAAAATCTATGCCAACGGCATTGCAGTTGTTGAGTATGTTGAAGGGGAGTTCTATTGGCGGGTCATGAGAGGAGACTCTGCAAGTGTTCACGATTATATTTGTCCGCCAAGTGCACTATCAGTTGAGATTTCTCCCCATGAAGAGAATTGGACTCTTGGGCATCATATAGAAGCGAAAACTATTCAGAAGGCCTTCTCTATTTCTAGTGGTGTGCCCCTTCCTTATCAGGTGGGCGTGGGTCAGCTTCAGCCCTCCCTTATTAAAGAAAAACTCCAAAAATCGGGAAAGACTCTTCTCTATGCTTTGGTAGCACTTTTCTTAATTCACTTATTGAGGGTTTCAACGGCCAGTAAGAAAGTTATTTTTAATAAGCAGATTAGTATTCATGAAGCTTTAGCAGTGGATAACTCTAAGTTCTATACAACTCCTCCTTTTGAAATAGAGGGAGGCAGTAGCAATCTTGAGCTCAGTGTTTGGGCCGATATTAATAATAGCTGGGTCTTTGCAGATATACTCCTTGTAGATACTGATACGCAGAAGGGAATCCCTATGCCCATTGAAGTTTCTTTCTATCACGGCTACGGCTGGAAAGAGGGGAGCATAACTAATACTCGGCTCATTAGCAATATACCTGCTGGCGAGTACTACTTAAGTATCCGCACCAAAACACAACAAAGAGATGTGCATAAGCGGATGCAAGTTAAACTTACTAGGGACGTGCCTATAAGTTCTAACTTCTTTATTATGCTCGTTCTCGTTATTCTTGGGCCGCTCTTTAATCTTCTGCAAAACTATGGGTTTGAAAAGAAGAGATGGGCCAATAGTGATTATTCCCCCTATCATCAGGAGTAAGGCAGATGAAAAGTTTTTATTCAATTTACTGCTTAGTTATTATTTCTGTATTTGGCTATATTTCTTTCACAGGAAGAAGTTTTTGGAACCCTGGAAGTAAGCGGCAGTGGTCAAGACCTGGTCAACGTAATATTTATTATCATAAGTAAGAAACTCAAAAGGAGTCGATTTCATGGAATCTGCATTTAACTTTTCACAACTTATCTCGGCCGTTATTTATACGGTCTTTGGTAGCGTCGCTTTTGCGATCACTTGCACCATTCTCAACTGGGTCACTCCCAATGACTTTTGGCATGAGATTTTAGAAGAGCATAATAATGCCCTGGCCATTGTCATTGGCGCTATCGCCATAGGTCTGAGCATCATTATTTCTTCAGCAATAAAGGGCTAAGCAAGTGGGTAAAGCGCTCCTCATTAGTGTTGCCATCATCTCCACTTGTGGATTGGTCTATGAGCTGATTGCAGGGGCCATGGCAAGTTACTTACTTGGGGACTCGGTGACTCAGTTCTCCCTGATCATTGGCACCTACCTCTTTAGTATGGGGATAGGCTCTTACTTTTCTAAGTACTTTGATAAAGAGCTGCTACGGCGCTTTATTCAAATTGAATTGCTGGTGGGCCTGATCGGGGGCTGTAGTGCAGCGGTTATGTTTGTGGCCTTTGAATATGTTCAGTCTTTTCGTATCCTGCTCTTTAGTTTTGTGATTATTACCGGCGCACTTGTGGGCCTTGAAATTCCTCTTCTTATGAGGATTCTTAAAGACGAGTACGATTTTAAAGATCTTGTCAGTAAAATATTTTCAATTGATTATGTGGGGGCTCTCTTTGCCTCTCTCTTATTTCCCTTGGTTCTTGTGCCCTATCTCGGTCTTATGAGAACTTCCTTCCTCTTTGGAGGGCTTAATATTATTGTTGGCCTTTGGACTCTTAAACTCTTTAGAGAAAAAATTGAAAGGGCCACTGGACTAATTTGGGCCGGAAGCCTTTTCCTAACTCTTATTGTGATCGGCTTTATTACTTCAAATCAAATGGTTCATTTCTCTGAGGCCCTTAAGTATGGTGATCCCATCGTTTTTAAGAAGCAGTCGCAGTATCAGAAGATGGTGATCACAAGTCACCAAGGAGCGCTGAGACTCTTTCTCAACGGCAATTTGCAATTTGATTCTGGCGATGAATACCGCTATCACGAAGCACTCGTTCATCCCGCTCTTTCATCTCTTAAAGATCCTAGGGAAGTCTTAGTCTTAGGAGGAGGGGATGGAATGGCAGTGCGAGAAATTTTAAAATATCCCTCGGTTGAAAAGGTTACTCTTGTAGATTTAGATCCCTTAATGACTGAACTCTTTCAAAAGAGCGCGCTACTGACACCCCTCAATGATGGTGCGCTTAATGATAGTCGCGTGCAGGTTATAAATGCCGATGCCTTTCTTTGGCTAAAAGAAGGGAAGAAGAAGTTTGATTTTATCGTGATAGACTTTCCTGATCCTTCTAACTACTCCTTAGGCAAGTTGTACTCTCGCTCCTTCTTCAACCTTCTTGGCCAGCGCTTAAAGTCGGCCGGGCTCTTTGCGATTCAAAGCACTTCCCCTTACTTTGCTAGAGAATCCTACTGGTGCGTGGCAAGTACTATCGAAAGCACTGGCTTTAAGCTCTATCCCTTTCACGCCTATGTCCCTTCATTTGGAGAATGGGGCTACTTTATTGGGACTAAAACTCACTATGAAATCCCAAGAGATTTTCCAGAAGGCCTAAGATTTATCAGTAAGGGTAATATTGATAATCTCTTTAGTTTCTCCCCAGATATGAGTAGAGTCGAAGCTCCTATCCATCGTCTTAATAACCAAATTCTAGTCAGGCTATTTGAAAAAGAGTGGAGCCGTGTCAATTAAGTTAACCCGAAGACACCTCATTGGTTTGGGCGCCACCGTACTTGCGAGCGCCGTCATGAGCAGACGCCTCTTGCTAGATAAGTATGGCCCAAGATCTTTTAAGGGAGTCATTAAAGGCGCTAGCTTTAAAAGAGGGCACAGACTTATTACTGGTGATTTTCCTACGCCTTCCAGGGAGTATAAGAGGAATATATCCATTGTCGGCTCCGGGGTGAGTGGGCTCTCTTGCGCCTATCACTTAGCTAAGCATAGAGTTGAAGATATTGAACTCTTTGAATTAGAAGATCACATCGGAGGAAAATCGGCATCATTGGATTCTCGCGCTCCTTGGGGGGCGCACTATCTACCTCTGGTTAATAAAGAAAATAGCTCCCTTTTGAACTTTCTAAAAGATGCAGGTGTCGTTAAAAGAATAGACGACAAAGGTGTTCACTACGACCCTTTTGCACTCTGTAGTGATCCTATGGAGAAGCTCTTTATTCATGGGCGTCTCCAAGAGGGGATCATTCCCAAAAATGGAATTTCTCCTGAAGACCAAAGAGAATTTGATCAGCTCTTTAAAGAATTAGAAAAATTTCGTTCAAAAAAAGGTCGTGATGGTAAGTTTGCTTTTGATATTCCGATGGAAGAGAGCTCAAGTGATTCAGAATTTCTAGAGTTTGATAAAATGACTATGGCCGAATACTTAGATTCATTGGGGATACAAAGTGAGAGCGTAAGGTGGTATGTGGATTATAGTTGCCGTGATGACTACGGTATGAAGTTCGATGAAATATCTGCCTGGGCCGGGCTTCATTACTTTTGCTCAAGAAGAGGGCAGGGCGTAGGTGTTCATCAAGAAAGCGTTATGACTTGGCCTGAAGGTAATAACTTCTTAATCACCAAGCTCAGAGAGCGAAGCTTAGCTACTCTTAAAAGCGGCAGCATGCTCTATAAAGTAGAAGAAAAGAAGTTATACTTCTTTGATTTTCACAAAGAAGAATCATATATTGTTCACTCCAATCAAATTATTCTGGCGCTACCTCAATTTATTATCGCTAAAGTACTCAAGATCAAGTCTGATTTTGACTACTCCCCTTGGATGGTGGCCAATCTTGAAATTGATTGGGATGAGAAGACAGCGCGGAATTTGGCCTGGGATAATGTTAACTATCACGGCAAAGGGGTCGGCTTTGTCAGTGCGAATCATCAAAATTTAAAGAGGTATCAAAGCACAAATTTCCTCACTTACTACTGGCCGCTCTCCCATCTTCCCGTAAAAGAGGCACGGCTCTTTGCCTTAAAGCGCACCCATGAACAGTGGTGCAAAGATATTATGGGAGACATGAAACCTCTTATTCCCGACCTTGAAAAGAGAGTGAAGAGAATTGATATCTGGCCATGGGGCCATGCTATGGTTACTGCCCCTCCGGGCTTTATTCATAGCAAAAGAAAAGAGGCTTTTACTAATCAATCTGAATTCCTTCACTTTGCTCACACCGATCTTGGTGGGTTGTCACTCTTTGAAGAAGGCTTCTACAGAGGAGAGGTGGCCGCCAGTCGTGTTATGGCGTCTCTTGCAAAGAAGGCCCGCTCTTGATCAGAGACCCGTGGATTAACAGTAAGAATTTTGACCTGGCCTTTATTATTGGGCCGGGCCTATTAAGCGCTCTTGTGGTGCTCTTATTAAACTATAGTGGTTTTGCCCCCACCAATATTTCAACTCTTACTTGGCTCATCTTAGTTGTTATGATCGACGTGGCCCATGTGTGGTCGACTTTATTTCGAACTTATTTGAATAGAGAGAATATCAAGAAGCATAGAAGGGCATTTATGGTCGTGCCTCTTATTTGCTACCTAACGGGAGTCATTCTTCACAGTATGAGTGGCGCTATTTTTTGGCGTGTGATGGCCTATCTAGCAGTCTTTCACTTTATTAGGCAGCAGTATGGATTCTTTAGATTATATGCCCCCAAGGGTCAATCTCAAAAGAGCGAATTTTTCTCAAAGTTTGTTATCTATAGTGCCACTGTCATTCCTCTTATTATATGGCACTTCAGTGGTGAGCAGAGCTTTCATTGGTTTATGAAAGGGGATTTCTTCTACCTCCATTCCAAGTCTTTAGCATCGTTCTTATCTACTCTTGGGCCATGCCTTTATATCCTCTACTTTCTCTTGGAAGTTTTCTCTTTTAAACGCTCGCTCTTTCTCCCTCATAATCTCTTCTTGCTGGGAACAATTCTTTCTTGGTGGACGGGGATTGTTTGGCTTAAGACTGATTGGGCCTTCACTGTCACTAATATTATTTCCCACGGTATTCCTTACTTTGCTCTTATTTATATAAGTGACATGAAAGAGAGGAAGAAGCTCTTTTGGCCTTCCAAACTTCCAGTATTCATCATGTTCTCAGGTCTAATAGTCCTAGGCTATATAGAGGAAGCCTCATGGGCCTTCTTCATTTGGAGAGAGAATTTAAGTATTTTTCCTGAGCTTAGCTCTTTAGCGGCGATTACGGACTCAGCTCTTCTTGCCTTGGTTGTACCACTATTGGCCCTGCCTCAACTTACTCACTACATACTTGACGGTATCATTTGGAAAAAAGTGGGGTAGGCTTTTCCTTATTAGACCTCAGTACTCCCTACCGCTACTGGAAAGGACTTAGTACCATCCAGATATTGAAGTCTCTTAGTAAGTTTTCAATACTTGAAAACTCCGCCTTTAACTATATAATGAAGAAAAACGCTTTAAGGAGCATTAGTGGACTCATCTCTTATCCAATCCCTCTTCCAGATCATTACGAATAATATATTTGTGATTATTTATCTCTTTGTCATCGTTGAGTCGGCCATTGTTGTTGGTGTTTTTCTTACGATGAGAAAGCATGAGCTTGCTCTTCAGGATGTTTCGAGTAACTTACTCAAAGGCTTCAGAGATGCCCCTGATAAAGACTCGACTGCTAATATTCATGATAACTTTCAGCGTGCTCTAGATTTTATGAAGTATAAGATTTCAAGCGGCCCTGCTATGAAGAAGGCCTTTGCAGAAAACGCTAAGGGACTAGGTCAAAGAAGTATTCTTGGTCGTAATTATAGTATTGAGATGCTCGCTAGTTTAATGTCGACCATTGTTCAAATATTTCCTCTTCTTGGAATTCTGGGAACGATATTAGCAATTGCGCAAACAGCTTTTCAAAATAGTGGCCAGGTGGATGTTTCTTCACTTTCCAATGCCTTTGTCTTAGCGATGGACACAACAATTCTGGGTATTTTCTTTTCTATCCTCTTTATGATTATAGAAAGTGCTCTTGCACCTAAGATAGAGAGAATCATTAACGAAAGTTTAGAGTTCCGAAAAATAATTGCCAATATTCAGCTCTCAAACGATCAGGGCGAGGATCATAACTAGATGGATAGGCCCTACAAAAGACCGAAGCGCCAAGCCGTTTCCCTTACTTCTCTTCTTGATCTTCTCTTTGTGATGATCTTTGTTTCCCTCATCCAAGAAAAAGCTGCACCAGTTCCAAAGAAGGAAACACCTAAGCCTGTGAAGAAGGTCGCTGCGAAAGTTAAAGTAGAGGCGCCGAAAGTAGTTAAAAAGAAGAACCTCTATAGTATTCAGGCCACATTTAATTTCTATGGTACAGGTAAGAATAGTAGTCTTCCATCTGGAAAGTATATTATGGCAGGAAGCTATAAGACAAAAGATGGCACCCTGGCCCTTGGAGGGATGGCATGGATACAAAGACCTCCACGGTACGATATGGTGCCTCTCTCAGGAAGAATTGACGCCGACTCAGGCCTATTTAAAGGCAGGATCGAAGCAGTTGGTTGTAAAGAGTTTACACTAAGCCGAAAATTAAAAAGAAGCACTAACCCTATAAGTGGGGAGTGGGTTGGAACCTATTCATGCTCGCAAGGAACCACTGGATTAACTCTGACGATTGAATAACCACAGCTATTTTAAATCTAACAGGAGGACTATATAGTCATACCGTTTGAGTTTTCAAGTATTGAAAACTCACTAAATGACTTGTATACCCGAATGGTACTAAGACTGAAGCTACTAGCCGCTAGGCATGCTGCTTGAACTCCTTACTATATAATGGAATTTTTTTCTCATCTCGATTCTATGTAGTTTCTTTGCTACCGTAATAAAATGAAAATAATAACTATCTTAATATCTTTAATTATCCTTAATTTCTCTCTCTCGGCCAATGATTCTAAGGACACGCCCTTTGAATGGAATTTTGACTTTGGCTATGAGACGGGTAAGTATAAAATCCCCATTACTGACGAAGGGGACTATGGTGGCATCTTCATCGGCTCTAGACTAGGATTCAATATTGGCAGAGCTTTTCTAGGAGCAGCTGGAAAGCTGTCCTTTGCATCATTTTCTAGTGCTAGAGGGCAGGGGGCAGTTGATAGAGTATCTAATCCTCTTCCTAATAAGAACTCTACTTTATGGGGCCCTACGTTTGCCTACAAATTTAAGTGGGTTCACTTCTATTACACTTACTTCTTAGAATCTCATAAGTTTGATGGTTCCGTTGATGTTAATGG
Organism: uncultured Bacteriovoracaceae bacterium; assembly: GCA_937930825.1. Classification (GTDB taxonomy): domain Bacteria; phylum Bdellovibrionota; class Bacteriovoracia; order Bacteriovoracales; family Bacteriovoracaceae. Next base: position 1,267 of record CALHBL010000233.1, on the reverse strand, counting down.
AGTCGACACTAACTTAGTCTATCGCTACGAAGGTGCTGGGCATGACGTTGGGCTCGGCTTTAGATTATATGGAAATATCTTCTTAACTTATAACTTCAGATCTTCTGAACTTGAAGATCAAAAACAGAAAGTGGATGGAACTTATACTGCAGTAGAGACGCGGGAACATCCCATGAAAATCTATACTCACGTTATTGGGATTAGAGTTCCGATTAATTTATCTAAGTTACCAGGTTATGTGAGTCAAATGCTATTTGGAAGTTAAGCACAATCGCTTTAAGTATACTCTTGAATCAAAGTGATGAAACTTGATCCGTATTGCTCAAGCTTTGATTTACCAACGCCATTAACTAGTAAGAACTCCTCTTTATTTCTTGGAAGTAGGCAGCACATATCATGAAGGGATTTGTCTCCAAAGATTACGTAGGGAGGAACACTTCTCTCATCAGCAAGTTCACGTCTAAGTATTCTCAGTTTTTCAAAGAGTTCTGCTTGCCCATGCTCCATAGAAATAGCATTCTTGAGTTTTGCAGGGCTTAGCTTCACTTTTTGTTTCTTTAGTTGGAGGGTGTGTTCTCCCTTGAGAAGCTCAGTGCCTCGGGCAGTAATGGCAAAGGTTCTATATTCATAACTCTTTATACAGATGAAATCAAGGTTGAGAAGTTGCCGCATAACTGAGCTCCAGTGCTGCTTAGTCCTGTCTTTTCCTAGGGAATAGACAGAGAGCTTATCATGGCCTCTTTCAATAACTTTGCTATTCTTTGAACCTCGTAAAATATCGATTAAGTAATTGGCCCCAAAGTTTTGACCAGTTCTATAGATAGTAGAGAGTAGCTTCTGGCCATCTAAGGTAGCTTCGTAGGTTTCACTTGGGCTCAAGCAAGAGTCACAGTTTCCGCAATCCTCTTCTCTTTCTTCATTAAAATACTTGAGAAGGTAGCGTCTCTTACAAGAAGGAGTTTCACAGAGGCTGAGCATGGAATCAAGTTTGAAGCGGGCGATACTCTTATAGGATTCAGATGCTTCAGTCGACTCAAGCATTTGCGATAACTTAACGACATCTTGCAGACCATAAATCATCCAGGCCTCAGAGGGCAGGCCATCTCTTCCGGCCCGTCCTGTTTCTTGGTAGTAGCCTTCAATACTTTTGGGAAGATCGAGATGGGCCACAAAGCGAACATCGGGCCGATCTATACCCATCCCAAAGGCAATAGTCGCTACAATGATAATACTTTCTTGCGTGTTAAAGAGGTTTTGAACTTCCTGC
>CALHBL010000232.1 GCA_937930825.1 uncultured Bacteriovoracaceae bacterium | reverse complement strand
CAAGATGATATTGAAATGTTAGATGAAATGTTCAGCTCTTTATCTAAGGTAAATGAGGGTAAACTCTGCAACGAAAAAATCCAATCCATTCTTGCCAAGAAGGGGGCAATGGATGATGAAAGCCTTAGTGATACATTGATTTATTGGAATGCCCAAAGTTTTGGTCTAGATCGAGTAGAGCTCTTCAATAACTTAGATGAGCAAGGTCAGAATACTGTTCTTGAGTATGCTTCAACAATGCGCTTAGAAGAGGCCTACCATATCGAGTATGCAGGTATGTCCTATGCCGCTAAAATGAGTTTACTTGCTCAAAGTGTTGAAGAGCAGAGGCTCTATTCTCTCTTTGCTGCAGAAGAGGCCAAGCACTTTAGTTATATTACTCAATTCTTTAATCTTGAAAGCACACATTCAACTAAGCCCTTTGTGCTTTTTTTAAATGACACTATTGCCAGAGGTAATCGCATGCCTCTCATTTTGATTATTCAAGTTCTCTTGGAAGGATGGGGTCTGGATCACTATCAAGGGATGACTCAAAACTGTTTAGATAGGCGGCTCAAAGCCTTCTTAAGTGAAATCGTTGCTGATGAAGCTTCTCATCATGGCAGTGGAGTGATCCTCTTTGATGAGTCAATGCTGGAACCAAGTGATTTTGACTTCGTTGTTAATGTCTTAGGTCAATTCTTAAAAGATGTGCGCGTAGGAGCTGTCGGACTCATGGACTGCCTTATTAGAGTGACAGGAGAGATCAGTGCAGGGCAAAGAGAAGAAGTGCTGCTAGAGCTAGATGCTAATGGTGAAACCTTAAGAAAGTTAAATCTATTAAAGAGAATGATGATAAAAGTTCGGGCCACAAAAGTTGTCACTGCGCTCGAAGAGTTAAAGCTCTTTACTCCCGCTCTTCATCGGAACTAAGTCCCCTTAGAAATTCATAGCGTCTGGTGTGACGAACTTCGATCAGTTGATAAGCCTCAGTCACAAAGGGGTACTTCGCAATGAAGGCCCTGAGCTTGTCATCGTAGCTGCCAAATGTTGTGGCCAAGTTAATCTTAATAACAGGGATGAATGTCGTGATGAGATCCTTTGGACGCGACCTACCGGTACCAGCATCATAGAATTGATGGGAAATGATTCCGCTCACATAGTAGAAGAAAACCCCAAGAAGGTAGAAAAGTGCTGTAAGTGGCCAATTCTCACTAAAAAGAAAATAAGAACAAAGACCAAAGAAGCTCAGGCCTATGAACATACCTATTGCATGAATCATTCTTTGAACTGGATCTACATGGGTGTAGAAGAACCAGTCTTCTAAAGTTTCAAAGTCTCTAAGTTTATACTTTGAATTTCTCATCAAGGCCTGATCTCTGATTTCTTGTGAAGGAAGGAATCTCGATTGTGATGGATACAGAATTGTTCTATGCATAGAAGAGGCCTATTCCTTTGAACAGTGATCGAATAAACGAAAGAGCGTTAGATATGCCGTGGCCACTCCAACAGACAGAGCGCCATACACCAAAGGAATCCAGCCAAATTCCTCAATTAAACTCTTAGGAAAACTAAGGGATATTATTAAAAACGCTAGAGGAGCATTTTGAATTCCAGTTTCAAAGGCCAGCGCTCTGGCGTCATGCTTAGGTAACTTTAAGATAAGGGAAATACATAGACCAAAGAAGGGCCCTAGAGCATTGATAAGGCCCAAAGAGATAAAAATGTGCTTATCTTGAAGCTCTATAATAGAGAAGAGTTTGGGAGTCCAAATAAAGATCATCACTAAAATGGCGAGCATGCCAATACGCGAGCCTATCTTCTCTACTTTAACTGCAAGAGCACTTGATTTCTTCTTAATCAGAAGACCTATGATGACTGGAATTAGTATTGAAGAGAGAATGAGTACTAATTGCTTAAAAGGAATAGTTAAGTTGGCGTGAGTGGCCATTGAAAAGGAGTTAAGAAGTAAGGGGGTCATCAAAAAAGCCAAAGATGTAGTGATACTTGTTAGAATAATACTCAGTTCGACATTTGCCTTAGAAAAGTAAGTGAACAGATTAGAGGTTGTTCCCCCAGGGCAGCAGGCGATGAGAAGAATACTCTGAGTTGCTCCAGGGGAGAGGGCCATGACTTTACAAAGGCAAAGACTAAGAAGTGGCATAGATAGGTATTGAAGAGTGAGGCCTAGGAGAATCTTTCCTTTAGCTTGTTTTATCTCTTTTAAATTTCCTGCTTCAAGAGAGCAGCCAACACCAATCATAAGAAAGAAGATCATTGTGATAAGAAGAATTTGTTCTAGGAGAGATAATACCATAGCTATTGAGTGAGAATCTCTAGGGTTTCGTCTTCGTAGGCCGAAAGAATGCGGCATAGTTCAGAAGAGGCCTTCATCGCCGTATCCCCGTGACAGGTCATATGATCAAGGCCTACTCCTAATCTTAGGAATGTTTTAGCGCCTTCTTTTTTCATTGAGCAGTTAAAGAGAGTCACTGCTGTCATTCCATAAGAGACGGCCTGCGCAGGAGAGCCTGCATCATAGAGGTGGGGAATAGAACTCACAGATATTCCACCCGCTCTATGCTTAAGGTAGAATTTTGGAAAATTTGTCATCATAAAATGAATTAGGCGTAGTCTAAAGCGATTAAAGAAATTATTGGAACCGTTGTGGATGATATTATTTATGGGAAGATCGGTAAGCTCCTTCTTTGTAGCTTTCTTTAATTCTCTTCTTATTTGCGTGTTCGTTAGCTTGTAAGCATCTTCAATCATAGTAGCGCTAACAATCTTTCTTCCTTCTTTAGTAGAGGTAATGGGAATATTTACACTATTATAGGGAAACTCCACCATGCGCAGTCCATAGAAGGTGTGAAAAACGGCCCTATTGATCTCGGGGCATTTCTTAATAAAGAGCGAAGCCGCCTTAATGAGAATGATGGTGTAGGGCACAGGAGCACCCAGCTCATTATAGTGATTTTCTATTCTTGAGACATCAACATCAATAAAGATAGGGAGGTGAAATTGTCTCTTTATCTTCTTTAGTTGATGAGCGAGGAACCACTCATCTAGGGTGAGCTTTCTAATGGCGCTATTCATGATTAGTCCATGGCGAGAGAGTGATTTTATTTGTAAGTTGAATAAATTTTGCTAGGGAAGCATCTTCGCTAGTCAGATTGGTAGTGTTGTAGCGCATATGAGGAAAGGCCTTAATATCATCATCATTTAAGAAGGCCAGCAAGATAAAGCTGAGCGCGAGCATTCCTAATTTCTTTACCACTCCAGTGATACCTTTGTAGTCTTTAACAATGAGAAAGATATCAACGGCGCTCACTCCTTCTTTTAAAGGTGTGCCCCCCCAGAGAATATGAATGGGAGGAATTTTAATGCCAGTGCCTTTGTATCTTTGATTTACACCATAGGTGATACTCGTAATTGCCCCGCCGGAGAAAATGACTTCATATCTAAAGAGGCCACCAAGAAGGTAGTGAGCAAACTTTAATTTTAAGCTCGTGCGGGGAATAGCTCCTTCCAATTGCCAAGAAAAAACCCCCGGATCACTCTCAATAATCTTATAATTAAAATCAATGGCAAGGTTATGAACGCTTTTAAAGTGCTGAAGGTCGATGGCATTAGTCATCATCACATGGTGATGGGCAAAGAGAGTGACCTTCTTTAAGTGAAAGGCCGCCGCTCCTCCTTCAAGGCCCGGAGGCAAGGGGATGTCATGATGAGCTTCGCTATTGCTAAAAACCCAAATAAACCCATACTGCTCGCGTACGGGATAGGAGTTAATTTTTGCTTTTGCTAAGGGGTCTGAAGTTTTGGAGCAAGGAGGACGCGCATAACCTTCATGATCAAAGCTCCAATGGTGATAGAAGCAGCGCAGATTTTCTCCAATAACTTCCCCATTTCCTAGGTCGGCCCCTAAGTGAGAGCAGAAGCTATCAAGAGCGCGCAGCTTTCCTTCCTTGGTGCGAAAAACGACAATACGCTGATGAAGCACAGTAAAGGATTTTGCCTGCGCCTTCTTTAACGTTTTGGCCGGACAGATAGGGTACCAGCTATTGGTAATTTTAGTCATATTATTAAAGACAGGCTGATTCTTCAAAGGTTGGGTTAAAGTATTCTCCCGCCTTGGGTGATCATCTCTAGGACACTTTTTAATTTCTCTTGAAGTGAGCATTCTCTTATTATCTTTGATCTTTAGGAATATGGAAAGTTTTTAGTAGATCATTAGAAGTTTAGAAGCCTTGTATCTATACCCTAGAAAACGGATGTGAAAGTCTTAATTATATCAATACTTAGAAATTTTCCTTTTTCAACTCTTAAATAGCTAATTTTCATTTGGCAATTGTCACCGTATAAATCTAGATACTTCTGAAAGAACAAGTGTTATTCATTTTTACTCTATAGGGATATTTTAATTGGTGATGATAGTCTTTCTAAATATTTAGACGAGGCATGCCTAAATGTTGTGGATGACATAAAAGGCTCATAGCAGCTATCCTCTTTGGTTTAACCAGCAAGTTAAAACTAAGGAGAACTGCTATGACACTCGAAATCGTAACAAATTTACCAAAAGATGAAAATGATCTTC
>CALHBL010000231.1 GCA_937930825.1 uncultured Bacteriovoracaceae bacterium | reverse complement strand
GATCCTTTAGAAAAAGAAGCCCTGTCCCAGCAGCTTAAAGATTTAATGCCTTCTTAGGTACGTCCACACTTTTGCGACTGGATCGCAGCTCAAATGTACGGACGTACTTCTTAATATTATTCTTTAATTTCAGAGCATAAGATCTTAAACTAGTCTTATGAATACATTATACACAACTCTTTTAATCTTCTTTATTTCCGTAAACGCCTTTTCTCATGGAGAGGTTCTCTACGTTAGAAATAAAGTCTACGTTGGCAAAGATCAGCTGAAAAAAGGAGATGCAATTTCAGTAGGTATGATTGTCAACACAGGTAAAGACTCCCTTGCCATTATCCGCTTTAATAATTCATCTACCATTAAAGTGAATGAAAATAGTAGTGTCACTTTAAAGAATTATGATCAAGCTAAGAAGTCTTCTCGCTTCTCTCTTTCAAAAGGAAGTGGCTTCTTCAAAATGGACCCTAAAGCTGGTGGTAAGTTAAGTGTCAGAGCAAAGCATGTGGCCATGGGAGTAAGGGGAACTCACTTCTTCGTCTCCTTTGGCAGTAAAAAGAAAGAAGATGTCTACATGTGTGTTCAAGAGGGTAAAGTCGCAATTAAAGGTAAAGATCAAAGAAAAGCTATTCTTGTAAAGGCAGGACAAGGGGTGGTCGTTGTAGATGGTCTCCAGTCCTCTAAGCCAAACTTTCTTCCTTGGACTAAGAATTTAAATTGGGAATTAAACCCCAATAAGAAGAAAGACTTAATCAATAATGTCTCTATTGAGGAGAGCTATAGCGATCCACTAGAAAGAGACTATGATTAAGCCTCTACTCCTCACTCTTTTAATATCTCTTCGCGTAATATCTGCAGAAGTCATCCCTCCAGATACAAACTCTGTTAATGCTTTAACACATTTGAAATTCTTTAAGCGCTTAACAACCAAGAGTACACTCCTCTTTTCTTACTCCCTTGGCCTAAACTCAACTCTACCCAACTCCAACCACTTTACTTTGAGCTATCGTCAAAGGTTAAACCGCCACTTTAGAGTTGGGTTAACCACAACTCTGGCAAAAGGACTCAGACACAATGAAGATTGGATAAGATTACCTACCCAGTGGAATTGGCAAGAAACGAGGGACCGTTATGAGTTTATATACAGCGGCTTTATTCAGTTTAAGAAGCTCCTAAGTAGCTATGGTAAATACATTTTTAAAACGCGTGTTCACTATCAAGTCAATAACTTTAATAATCAGCAGGATCTCATTATAAAACTAGGTCTTATCTCTCTTCTCACATCAAAAGTGTCAGTACCTATCCAGTTAGACTTTCAAATTCCAGTCAATTATCAAAGAAGCTTTCTTCGTGAATTTTGGATTTATACTGCTCCTGGTCTGCAGATAAATCCTAATATTTTTCTGGCGCTTAAACTCTCCTATGGAGTTGAAGTCTGGAATGAATCAAAGAACTTTTTCGATAGAACTCAGAAGGAATATAAGAATACCAATAGTGTTCTTCGTGTAGGTCCTCTTTTGAATTTCTACTACTAAGAGTGGGCCGAGTAGACTTTTTTTAAAATTAATTTACAATAAAAAATATAACGCTAATGAAAGAAATTCAAGCAGGAAGACTTACCACTCTAACAAGGACGTGCCTATCAAATCAACTCTAATTGTATGTTTGTTAATTCTAACAAGCAGCTGCTCAAACTGGGGCAATAAAGGCTCAAGATCAACAGCATCTGCCAACTCTGGCGATTATGATGTAAATAGATCATTTACAATAGATAGTGATAATGAATGCTGCGTCTTTCCTCTGGACAACAGATCATTAGTTTCAATTGATAACCCTAAAACATTTCATCAATTTGGAGCGGCACGCGCTCGTCGTCGACTAAAATCAAGTGCTAGTATTATAGGACTAGATGGTGATTCTGTTAGGGCAATATCCGGTGGAACGATTCTCTATACAGCTCCCTCTTATAATAGTGGTACAAAAGGCCAGTACATTGCTATCAAAAGTAAGGGATTAATTATTGGATATGGTGGATTAAAACTCAACAAGCTGCGCCAAGGAGACGAAGTTAAGAAAGGCCAAAACCTCGGTAAACTGATTAGTCCTCCTAGAAGACATCCTCTTTCACGAGCTTATGGTAAAATTGAAGATCTAATAGTAGAGAATAAGCTCTCCGAAGATCAAAGAATTGGCATGCTCTATATCGATATGTTTGTAGAGCGAGAAGGAATTCCTATGTCAGATAGTCTTAAAAAGCGAAGCCTGCCTTTTAAGAAGAGAAAGGACCTGGTCAACCCAACGGACTTCTTACAGGATCTTGAAGACTCACTAGACTAAAGTAAATCGCTGAATTCAATAATAACTATTACTTAGGAGTTTTGAGTTCAGCACCCTTTATCATAAGATTATGATCAGTAAAATATTGTTGATCGTAATAGAATATAAAAACTTCATACTGCCTTACACATTCTGTCTTTTTTTCTAAATTTAAGAACTCTCTTACATGGAAGAAAATATGTTTAAGTTCACTATAGTGATAGCGCTCTTTTGCTATCAAAATGTCCTCGCCAATAATCGAATTGAGTGCCAGGATCTCTTTAAGGCCAGTTGTCTTAATGAAAATGGTGAGAATAAGTTTGATGGTGTCTTAAATAGTATAGAAGATCAGGCAAAGAGGTACATCTTTTCATTAATGGATAAGATAGCTGAACAAAGAGGCCATGATAATCATATTCACTATGTCAGATCTGAGCTTGAAAAAGTAGGAATTGCGTTACCGGAAGCTATTAGACACCACGATATGAAGGAAGGTCTCTACCAACTAAGGACCTACTTCCATCTATCCGCAATGGAATTCCCAATTTATGATAAAATAAGTGACTTGGCACTTTCAATTCGAAATATACCCTACAATGAAGATAACTTAAGTAATGAAGACCTTCTTTTAAAGATTAAAAATAAATTCCATTCACTCGAAACTTTGATGAGACCCTTTTATCTTAAAAACCGAAGACTATTTGGTCTCTTTATAATAGATCAATGCAAATTATTAAGTGACGACATTATTCCCGACTTATGTACCAGAAATAAGACCAATGAATTGAGAACTCGTCTTATTAAAGCTCCTGATGATGCCCTCTTTAATCAAACTTGGTCCGACTATAAGTACATCTTCTTTGGAGCTCATCACTTTAATAACCCTAACCTAAGTATCAGCGAGAGAATCCAAAGACTCATGAGGATAAACCCCAACAGTATTTACTTAGAACATCTTTCAGTATTTAAAGATAAACTTCTCACTATAAATGATTCAGTTTTGAGAACGAAAATATTCCATAATGGTATGAGAGAGTATTTCTACCCAAAGAAATTGAAAGAGGAACTCTTAAATAAATTTCAACAACAAAAAGAAATCATTGCAAATTATCTTACAGCGAATATTAACCACCCTAATATCGGCCTTGCAGTATCAAGCCTAAGTACCCTAGAGTTTGCTTGGCCAAATGAGTTTACATCTGAGTACTACCTTATTGAAGAAGAATCAGGTCTTGAAGTATTTAATAAAAAAAAGCTAGTAGAAAATCCTTCCCTTAGATTGTTCTATCTTGATCGCTTTGGCTCAAGAATGCCCGACTTCTTCCTTAGAAATAATGCCTATTATGAGCACCACACCTCCTTGGGAGCCTGGAGCCTCAATAGTGAAAAAATAACCATTCTGCCCTTAAACCTCAAAGTATACCAATCATCTCCTATGGCGGTTCTTAACACTATGGCACATGAAATTGGCCATCGTTTTGATACTCTCGGATCTGCAACGAATGGATTTAGCTTAGGTAGTATCTACCATGGTTTAATTTCCTGTTTAGAGAGACCGCAATCAATTCTACTAGCACAAGGACAAGAGAATGAGGCGGTAAGTGACTTTATCGGTAGTATTATCATAGGCAACCTCGTTAGTGATCTTGATCAGAAGCAGAGGGTAGAAAAGATTAAAGAGTCTCAGCATATACACTGCCTCTACGAAACGCTTCCAAATACCCGCCGCTTTGACCTCCTTCACCCCCTATCAGAATTTAGAGTTTCTGGTATTAGCGGGGCATCTCCGGCAATCCGAGAGAGTCTTAGTTGCCAAGTACCAAGCTCAAAATACATCACTTGCGGACTTGAGGGAGAAGAGCTCTAAGTCTTCTCTATTGCCCTCTATACCGCTACTGAAAAGGAATTCAAGCAGCACGCCTAAAGGCGCGTAGCTTGAGACTTAGTAG
>CALHBL010000230.1 GCA_937930825.1 uncultured Bacteriovoracaceae bacterium | reverse complement strand
GTTTGAAGGTCAACTTGAGTAAAAGCTTTGATCTTACCTTGCGTTGGATCTGCCTTAAAGTTAGAACCAATTGTTCTAAAGTTAGTAGCAACACGGATATTCTCATTAACACCATAGTCTAGATTTAAGTTATTTCTCCACTTAGGTGCACCTGGATCGACATCAATTACTGATTGAGAAGCAAGACCTGGAAATTTAACTTGGTCATACTTAGTCATAAGAGAAGTATTATTAGAAATAATAAGATCTCCCCAGCTTCTTGCTTGTGAATTAAATCTCATTCCTAGGTCAAGTCCTCTTACTTCAGTTGAAGCTAAGTTAAGAGTTGGTGCAATTACAGAAAGTAGTCTTCCTGTTCCAGGGTCTCTGTTTGTGCTTACGCCATACTGATTAACATCAATACCTGCAAGCTCAGCTTGAGTAATGGCTTCAAGGTCTGTACCAACAGTATTTTCAAGCTTGATAGAAAAGTAATCAAGAGAAACACTGAAGAGTTTACTAGGCTCGGCAACAAAACCAATATTCCAAGACTCTGAAGTTTCTTCAGTAAGGCCAATATTTCCACCACTGAAAGTTTCATATTGCTCAGAATCACAAAGTGAAGGATCTTGAGCACAACCTTGTTGGTCAATAAAGCTAGGGTAACCTACGCCTTGAGCAGCATAGAGGTCTTGCATATCTGGTGCTTTAAAGCCTGTACCAGCAGAAGCACGAAAGAGAAGTTCAGACATTGGCTTATATCTTAAATTAACTTGTGGGTTAAAAGTATCACCAAAGTCAGAGTAGTTATCGTAACGACCAGAGATTTGAGACTCTAGTGTTTCAGTAATTGGAATAGCAAGCTCAGCAAAGATTGCTGTGATATTTCTTGTTCCACTTCCTGGAGAAGCTGTACCACCACCAGTAACATTACTTAGTGCAGATTGAGCATCAGGATTTACAGAGTAAGTTTCGTAGAGAACCTGTCCACCAACGGCAGCAGAAACTGGACCAGCTGGTAAGTCAAAAAGCTCACCGTTTGATCTTAGCTCGTAAGTATCAATTCGTGATTGAGTATTTTGTGAAGGGTTGTATCTTACACTTGGGTCAGCACACTTTGAAAGATCAGCACCAGGAGTGAAGATATCACAAGTACCATTAGTAATAAGCTCAGTAAGCTTATCTTTTAGAGCATAACCATTTGTAGAGAGCTCGTCTCTGTCAATTCTTTCAGTACCTACTGTGAAGTCAACTTCCCAGCTATCACCAACATATTGAGTAACACCTGCATTAACAGCAAATGAAGTTGTAGTAACTTCTGTATCTCTCGTACCAAAAGCTTCAGAACGCCATCCAACGTAGGGAAGCTGAGTTCCACTTGCAAGAGTACTACCATCAGAGAGAGTAATATCTCTATTAAGAGTAAGGGGATTATTTTGAATTGGATCAGGACTTGATCTAAAGGCGACAACACCTGGAGCATAATTCCATACTGTCTCTTTACGAGTTGCAGAAGCTTGCGCGTGAATTTCTGTCGTAGGAGTTAAGCTGTAATTTGCATTAGTAAGAGCATTGAATTGCTCAATTTGAGGAAGGCCAGTAGAGAAGTCAGCAAAGTTGTAGCGACAAGCACCATTGGGACCAATATTAGTACAGCCTTCAATTGTCTTGAATCCACCACTGAAGATTGTAGGAACAGGAGCATTGATACTCCCTAGGTTACTTTTACCGTTAGAGAATTCTCTATCGCGGTCAGCAATTTCTTGGTTATTTCTATATTGGATAGAACCAACAACAGAACCTTTTGAACTTGAAGTCCCAAAGACACCTGCGATTGTCGTTCTATTACCACCGTCAAGTTGAGTAAGCTCTTGTCTGAGTGACAACTCAGCCCCAACGAAGTCTTTTCTTGTTATAACATTGACAACACCACCAACAGCATCAGAACCATAAGTTGCAGAACCTCCATCCTTAAGAACGTCAATTCTCTCAACAGCGGCCATTGGGATAAGGTTTAAATCGGTTGCAGCGCCAATCCCGTCTTTTGCCATTCTTCTACCATTAAGAAGGATAAGCGTTCTATTCGCTCCAAGTCCTCTTAGTGATACAGTTGCTGTACCAGCAACAGCTGATCCAGAACTTTCTCTTGCTCCACCAAATGAAGAAGCTGTTAAGTCTCTCATGACGTCGCCGACTGAGTTATAACCAGTTTTTTCAAGATATTCTCTATCTAGAGTTTGAACCGGTTGAGCACCTTCGATGTCTGTTCTTTTAATATAAGAACCGGTGACTTCAATTTTTTCAAATTTAGTGTTGTTTGTATTGTCTGCAGGTTCATTGAGATCTGCAGTAGATGTTTGGGCCAGAAGCACCGTTGGTGCAACGGACATTAAGGCAAAAGCCAGTTTCAAATTCATAATTTCCCCAGGGCATGTGTGTTAATAACAAGCATTAGCTTTCTGTCATTAACTGACAGGTGAAGCCAAAACAACTTGAATCCTTCAAAGTGTTTTTTTGCATCGGGGGTTAATGCAAGAGCAATGCCATGGTGATAACGTGTCAAGTCGATTATAAAATTGATAAGATATGTAAGTTATTCACGTTTTATGCATTGCTCTTGACTGGTGCAAACTGGCACCATGGTATCACTTTGATAAGCCTATAAAGGGGTTGGTGTCATAGTGAACCTTTCTGCTCGGCATTATTAAATACCTAAATGAGCTGTTTTTAAGGCAAGTCTCCAGAAAATAATTGTATAATTAAGGCCGGATAAGTTGTTCAAGGATGAAGAGAAAATGAAGAAAAAAGAGAAGTTAGCTGAGTTGGTACAGCGCTTAAGGAAGAAGAGAATCTGGATTAACTTACTTCTAGGATTCTCGGCCGGTCTGCCCATAATGATAGTCTTTTCAGTGGTTAAAATTTGGGCCAGAAGAGAGGGCGTGGATCTCTCAACGATAGGTTTGATGGGCTTAGTCGCCCTTCCTTACTCCTTGAACTTTCTCATGGGACCAGTACTTGATCGCTATACTCCCTTTAGATTGGGGAGGAGAAGGTCATGGTTAATTATCACTCAACTTGGGCTGCTCTTTTCTATATTCTCACTTACTTTCTGCGACCCCAAATCATCTATGTTCTGGGTTGCGGTGAGTACTTTACTTATTGCCATCTTTGGTGCGATTCAGGATGTGGCCATAGACGCTTACCGCCGAGAAATTCTACCTGATGAAGAGATTGGTATTGGAGCTTCCATTTACGTCTACGGCTATAGAGTCGGAATGCTCGTTACTAGTGGCGGAGGTATTTGGTTAGCAGACCCTGATACAATGGGCCTGAGCTTTAACCAAGTCTTTCAAATTATTTCTCTCTTTATGCTTATTGGAATAGCGGCAACATTCATTGCAAGTGAGCCCGTTGTAGAAGGCAAGGGCCCGCAGAATATAAAAGAAGCGGTCATAGATCCCTTTGTTGAGTTTATCAATCGCAGAGGTTGGAAAACAGCTCTTTCTATTCTTGCTTTTATTTTCTTCTTTAAGTTTGGGGATGCGCTTGTGGGAACAATGCTGAGCACTTTCTATGTTGATATGGGTTATTCCAATAAGGTTATTGCTGAAGTAACAAAGGGGATCGGCTTCTTTTCCTCTATGGCCGGCTTAGGAGTGGGTTCTTTGGGGATCTATCGCTTTGGGGTTGTTCCATGCTTATTATGCTTTGGTATTCTCCAATGCATTTCAACCTCCTTATTTTCTATCCTCACTTTTACAAGTCTAAAAGGCTCTTGGTGGGCGCTTGCTGCAGTTATTGGCCTAGAGGACTTTAGCTCAGGTCTTGGGACAACGGCGCTGATTTCCTTTATGGCGACAATGACAAATAAGAAGTACACAGCAACTCAATATGCTTTATTTGCTAGCCTTGCGGCCCTAGGAAAGACTCTCTTTGGCAGCTTTGCAGGCTTTATTGTTGAGGGAATTGGCTATACGCCTTTCTTCTATATTGGCAGTTTACTGGCAATACCAGGGCTTATTCTGGTCTTTGTTATGAATAGACTAGAGGATTACGATTAAAATTTAATGAGAGCTTGCAGCCCTTGCTACTGTAATTAGAGCAGGTTACAGTTTAAGGGTTAGGATTATCACTTAAAAAATGGAGTTTTTGAGATGTTTAACTACGGCCGTCTATTTACTGTATTTCTCTTATTTTCTTTAACGATTGAATCAAATGCCAGAATTCATAAAATCCCTGAGTTAGATAATAGCTTTAAAGTTTTTGGAAGCGCTAGCGAGCAATCCCTGAATCCGGATGGGTTTGATATAATCGTTTGGAATATTTATAAAGCGCGTAAGAAGAACTTCATAAAAGATTTTAAGTCATTTGGAAAAGTTGATATCTTTATGCTTCAGGAGGTTTCTCTAGTAGATGATTTCTTTAGCTCTTATAAAGCTTATAGTGATCACGAAGTACATTTTGGAACTTCCTTCCTAGAGAAGAAGTTCAGAAGTTCTATTGAATCGGGAACGGCGATCTCTTCTTCAGTAAGGCCAGTTGACAGTGGGATGATTCGCTCAAGTCAGTTAGAGCCCTTGGTTAAAACTCCAAAGGTTGTCACTTGGATGAAGCTCTCCTTTGAAGGAAGAGAAGAGAAATTATTACTGGTAAATATTCATGGGTTAAATATGGTCAAGAATAGAGACTTTCGAGCTCAAATGAAGGAGTGTGAGAAACTCATTATCTCCCATAGGGGTCCGCTTATTTTCGCGGGTGACTTTAATACCAGTGACCGTGAAAAATATAATGATATGATTTCAGTTATTCAAAGAGCTAAACTCGTTCCAGTGGCCTTTTTGAATGATGAGCGGAAACGCTCAACCTTTAGTGGCCTGGTTATTGATCATACTTTTATTCGTGGTCTCAATGTTTTACAAGGCAATGTCTTTCATAAAATACAATCTAGTGATCACAAGGCCATGGGCCTTAAACTAGCAATCAAATAGATGTATAGCTTTTCTCACCTCACAGATACTGGAAAGAAGAGAGCTCATAATGAAGACTATTATGACTTTGATGAGTCCTTAGGCCTCTTTGTCGTTTGCGATGGAATGGGTGGCCACGCTGCTGGAGAAGTGGCCAGTGAGCTCGCTTGTAAAACCGTTTTTGACTTTCTCAAGAAGAAACAAAAAATCTTCAAGTCACTTTCCAATTCCCATGATCAGGCCAAGAAGAGAAGAGTGTCCGCCCTCGTTGAAGAGGCGATATTAGCTGCTAATAAAGTAGTCTATGATCTTTCTAGAAAAGATGAGAGTAAGAAGGGGATGGGGACGACACTTGTTCTGTGCTTAGTAACGAAGGCCGGGATTTTCATTGGTCATGTTGGTGACTCGCGGGCCTACCTTGTCAGAAAGCAGAAGCTTATCCAAATGACTGAAGACCACTCTTTAGTAAATGAGCTTATTCGCTCTGGTATCGTAACCCCTGAGCAAGGAAAGAATCATCCCCAGGGGAATGTCATAACCCAAGCAATTGGCGTGCAGAAGGTCATTAGGCCGGATATTCTCTTTCATGAAGTCATGCACGGAGATACTGTCTTTATTTGCTCTGATGGCCTTCATGATTACCTCAACGATGAGATTGCTTTAAAAATGCATAAGAAGGTGGGTATTAAACAACTTAGTAAGGAGTTTGTTCGCTTTGCCAATGAAAAAGGCGGCAAAGACAATATCACTTGCATCTCTTTACAGTGGGGAGATCGAAAAGGGCCACCTGCCCACCCTTCAGAAGTTAATATTGCCAAGAAAATAGAAACACTGAAGAAGATCAATCTCTTCTCTAGCCTCGATTACACAGAGCTGTCCCAATTGCTCGAAGTCATCCAAGTGAGGACTGTTGAGACCCGTTCGACGATTGTAAAAGAAGGAGAGGTTGGTGAGGATATGTTTATCATTTTAAAGGGTCATGTGGATATACTCTATGGCAATGCTAAGGTGGCTTCCTTAGGCCCTGGGCGCTACTTTGGTGAGATGTCTTTGATCGATAGAACGCCTCGTTCAGCAACGATTAAAACCACAACGGCATGTAAATTTATGAGAATTTTGAGAAGTGAGCTCTTTGCCTTATTAAAGAGAGAGCCGCGTATTGGCCTAAAAGTTTTCTGGGCCTTTCTTCAAAGTATGAATAAACGCTTGAGAGAAAATGATAAGAAATTATTCAAAGTGCATCAGGATTATATGGCCGCTTCAATTGAATCTGAATTAGACCAAGAGGAGAGAGGGAATCCCTGGGATCTCTCCTCTTTGGATTAATTCGAGTTACTTAGGATTTTTTAAAAGTCTTAAGCTTGTTTGCTCCACTTATTGAGTTAAAAAAACAGGAGTACCTTCGACTTTGTGACAAATTTTCATGTAAAGAATGGGAATATTTAGAAAAGTTGTTTCCACTTTTCCATTTGCCAAGGCATTAAAGCCTTCGTTTTCAGCTATCAAATCATCCATCACATTAAACTGATTCTTATTCGAGAGAGGAATAATTAGCGGAATATGATTACAAAATTCCTTTTCAACCCTTGTCCCCACTTTTTCTACCTTGGCGCTCTTCCCATCTAGCTTTATGTCACCGCCTGAGTAAAGGTTGAATTTGTGGCTCATTAAAGTGCAGCTTGTGATAGAGACTAACGAGACGAAAAGAAATAGATATTTGAACATATAAAGCGCCTCTTTTGATACTGTTACTAATATATTATAAAGCAAAATAAAGAATTGAAAAAAAGGGAAAAAAAGTGCCGTTACGTGGCACAAGCGGAAGGGTGATAAAGTGTTAGCCAATTTAATCATGGAATGGAAGCAGTGGAGTAAGGAAGCTGATAAGATGGAGAATGGCTGGGAAGCAGATTTTCCTAAATGGGGTTCACTAATAAGTTTGGCCTCTAGTCTTCTTAAGCAAAATTCCTTAACAGCAAGTGAGCTTTTAGCTCTTGCTACTGCTTTTGAACTATCTGATGAGTGTGAACTACTGTTAGAGTTTTCGAAGAAAAATTTCTTACTTTGCAAGGCTAATTTAATATTGTTAGCTAAATCAGAAAATCCCAATACTAGGTGGCAAGTTTATGAAGTCTTTAGGGTTGGTGACCATGAAACTGATGCCGTTCTTTTAGATGCTCTTATTACTGAAAAAAGTCTTTATCCTTTAAGAAGGGCAATATTGAGCCTATGCGATCGGGATGTACCTGACAAAGAAAAAATATCTCAAAAATCTGAAAGGCATTCGGACGAGTATGTAAGGAAAGCGGCCCGAACTTTAAAAGAAAGCAAAATATTTTAAGATCAATTTAAAAAGTGCCATGTACGAGCGGAGTAATGATGAAATTATTAACAGTAGAAGAAATAAAAGATTTATCTTTTCCTGATACAGATATCACTGAATTTAAAATATTGAGTGATGCCTTTGAAATTGTAGGCGATAGTGCGCATTTTTCTTCACCTAAAAAACTATTTTACTACTTCAAATTAAAAGTAATTGGTGAGAGCTTTAGAGTCATGAATTTTGAAAAGAGATCAGGAAAAAGCTTGTCAATGGCGGAAGCTCCTTTGAAGGATATTTGTGAATTTATATATGAGGACAATCGCTTGATGATGAACGGATTTAGTGCCATTGATGGACACTGGACGGAAATAATGATTTCATCTCCAGTGTGTCTACTCGAGGTAAGATAGTAGTTTCTTTCTCTATGAAGATGTCTGGGAAGAGCTACGCTCTAAGGATAAGGCATATTTATGAAAATGGTATGGTGTCATAAAAGAGGAATATTTGAATAATGAATGAAAAGAAAATGGCGATGTTGATTTAATAGAGTAAGAGGAGAGTAAATGAGAGGAAAGTTAGGGGGACTGTTCTCTCCTGATATAAGTGAACTTGAAAAATTTATTCCAGAAGATTCTACAAATTTTTCAATTTTTGTTCAAGCCCTGGTAGGGCCTATTGAAGGAAAGGGAGAGGAGTCTTTTGATTTTACAATTTGTACTTCGGAGTGGCTCAAGGATAAATATAGCGGAGAGATTGTTTTTTTAAGGAACTTGATTCTTGTAGATCATTTTGACTTTAAGAAAATAAAAGAGAGGGTTGAAGACCTCGTAAGATCTCTTTCTGGTAAAGATTGGAATGATTTTGCTATTCAACTTTCGAGGTATGGCCATTGGGAATTTGAAAATTATCGACAGTGAGTTAGACAAAAAGTCAGATAAAGAGGAGAGGGGGAATCTCTCCTCTTTGGATTAACTTGAGTTGCTTAAGACTTTAGAAAATTCTTGAGATCGTCTGCTCCGCCAATTTTCTTGCCATCAATGAAGATAAGAGGGTAGGTTCCGGAGCCACCAAGTGCTTTTAAAGTGATACTTCTTTGGCCCGTGATCTCATTGTACTTCATGCCCTTGGAGCTTAAGAGCTCTTTAGCGCTTGCGCAGTGAGGACAACCTGATTTTGAAAAGAGAGTGACCTCTGTAGGTGCCTCTGCTTTAGGGCAGGTGTACTTGAGCATTGTGTCCGCATCAGAAACTTCAAAGGGATCTCCAGGTACATTTTCTTCAATGAACATTTTTTCAATAACGCCATCGTTAACAA
>CALHBL010000229.1 GCA_937930825.1 uncultured Bacteriovoracaceae bacterium | reverse complement strand
CAGAGAGAATCTTAAAGGGGTTAGCATTGAAGAGGACATGGTTAAACTCAATTGATTGTTCCTGCTGCCTTAGTTCGAGTTCTGCCTGGTAGCCTTCATATATTGGAACAAAAGCTTGGCATAGAGTGATGGTATAAGAATCTCTTTTGGGAGGACTTACAAGAACTCTGGGATCTTCTTCAGGTTTCTTAGGCATGATAATAGCATCCCTCGTTAACTGAGAGAGATCACTTACTTTAAGTGCTCCGCTGTAAACAAGGAGGATGATGACCTGATTTCTCTTGGCCAAGAGACGATTCATTTTATTGGCGGACTGGCCTTCTTCTAAAAGGAATTGCCATAAGGTTTTAAGATCAATGAGGCTAACTGGTCTTGGAATATCCAAGAATTTAGGTGAAGAAGGAATTGAGCGCACGGGGTTGGATTCAACGACATTTGTTTCCACAAGAAAGTCAAAGAAGAGGCGTAGGGCCTGAACGCGTCTGCGGCGGGAATTATCAGAATTATACCTCGTTTCTAAGTAGTTTCCATAAGCCTGAACGCTTTTCATATTTAGCTGGGCAGCGCTAAGCTTGCCGGATTGTTTTTCAATATATTGGTTGAAGCAGTGAAGGTCTGTTTTATAGTTCTTTAAAGTATTTGCACTGCGGCCTTTTCTCTCTAGAGCTGTAAAGAAGTCTTCTTGAAGGCCTAGAATTTCTCTATTGGTCGTCATCTTTATCCTTTGGATACCCAAGGTTTCATCATGCTGCTCATTTCTTAAGCTTCACTTACAAAAAACAGTGCATACTCCGCCTGCTATGCTAATGGCTTTTTCGAAATTAGTACAATTTGCTCTTTTACCCTTGTCGCTTAGAGTTAAGCTGTGCTAGAAGAGTGCTGACAATTGAATATTGATGAATACTGCTCTTAGCAGTGCGACGACCTTTAAAGTGTTAGTGAAGTTATCAGCTTCTCTAATTGGAGCAAAACTTGGCAAATAGACTTGTGCACCAACTTATTGAAAATCAGCTCCTTTCACCTAGTGAAGAGGGAGAGCTTCAGAACTTTATCGGTCAGCATACACCATTCATCAATTGGCTCAAATCTCAATTTATCCACTCTACCTATCTTGAAAATCAAAATTTAATCTTAGAGTCGCTCACACACTCCTCATTTCGCCATGAAAATAAAGACTGGCCCCTTAGGGACAATGAAAGGCTCGAGTTCTTAGGTGACGCTGTATTAGATGCAGAGGTTTCAAAGAGGCTCTTTATCCACTTTCCTCATTTTAGCGAAGGTCAATTATCACGACTTCGCTCATCTCTTGTAAATGAAGAAGTCTTAGCAAGCTGGGCCTGCATTATAGGAATTGATCAATTTATTATGCTGGGTAAGGGTGAGGCCGCTAAGGCAGAAGTGGGTCAGGCCATTTTGGCGGATGCCTTTGAAGCCTTGGTTGGCGCCCTCTACCTGATTGATGAAAGTTCTGTGAGTACTATTTTAGGTCAGTGGATAGAACTTTTTAATGAATCGCCGCTAAACAAGCGTCCCTTCTTCTGTGAAACAAGACTCGACGACTTTGATCCTAAGACAAGACTTCAGGAAATTTGCTTAAATAATTTTAAGGTTGTTGCTCACTACAAAACAAAGTTAAAGGAAGAAAATGCTCGAGAAATGATCTTCTCATCAGAAGTCTTCTGCGCAGAGAACTTCCTCGCTACTGGTACGGGCAGTAGTAAGAAGAGAGCGCAAAGTGAAGCTGCAAAGCTTGCCCTTCAATCATCATTTATAAAGAAACTTAAAAACTAGTTTAGGAGATATCTATGTTACTTACCGATCAGCACCCTCATAATAAGTCTATTATGGTCGCCGTTTTAGGGGCCCCTAATGTAGGTAAGTCTTCGATGATTAATTATCTTATGGGCCTAGACTTAAGTGTTGTCACCCATAAGCCTCAGACCACAAGAAACCGCTTTCACTGTGTATTTACTGTAGATCATACGGAAGTTGTTCTTGTTGATACTCCCGGGATTCACCGCTCCAGTGTAGAGTTCAACAAAAGACTTAATGAACAAGCAAGAGAGGGAGTTGAAGGAGCTGATTTGAACCTTCTGCTTATTGATCTTACTAAGGAGCTTCTGGTCCAAGTTAAAGACTTTGTGCACTTGATGGAAAAAGAGCTGGGACGAACTTGGATTGTTTTTACAAAGGCCGATCGCATTGAAAATTCAGATGCACTACCTCTTGAAGAAGTTTTCGAGCATATTCAGGAATTAATTCCTAATGCAAAGAGGTACTTTCTTATCTCGTCTAAGAAGGGAACAAATATGCATGAGCTTACGGGGGCGCTCTGTGATACGGCCACTCCTGGTCCTCATATGTACCTTGATGGCTCTGTATCCAATAAGAATGAGCGCTTCTTTGCTTCAGAGTATATTCGTGAACAAGCTTTTGAACTTTTAAAGGAGGAGATTCCTTATGAAGTGGCCGTTCTTATTGATGAATTTAAAGATGCCGCAGATAAAGGCGCTGAAAGGCAGGCCCATATTTCTGCAACCATCATCGTAAATAGACCAAGTCAAAGAGGAATTGTTGTTGGCACAAAAGGCTCCATGATCAAGGAAATAGGGACTCGCGCGAGAATGAAAATTCAGGCCATGACCGGCGGGGAAGTTCATCTGAATTTACACGTGAAGGTTTCACCTCGCTGGTTTAAGAATAATTACGTTCTTGAGGAACTAGGCCTTCCGCGGGCGCATAATTCTGCAAGAGTTTGGCGAGCTAAGAAGTAACTGTAGATAAGAGAATCGAATAAAGAGTTAAGGAGTCAATTGTGACTACACAAGTAAATATGAGAAAGAGAAATATGGTGGTCTCCCTTATAGGAAGACCAAATGTGGGCAAGTCATCACTATTTAATTCCCTAATGGGAAAGCAGCATAAATCAATTACTTTTGACGAGCCCGGAGTAACTCGGGACAGGCATTATGGAATTACATCCCTCAATGCCGTTGGTGATATTGAACCTGCAGATGTTATTCTGGTTGATACTGGTGGTTTCTATCCAGAGAAAATTGAAGAGACGGAAGAAAATCGCGATAAGTTCTTTAATATAATGACTGGTCATGCTCGTACAGCAATTAGTGAATCTGATTTAGTTCTGATGGTTGTTGATGTCAGGGAAGGGGTGTTGCCCTTTGATGAAGAGATAGCAAAATTTATCCGCTCTCAAGAAAAAGAGTTTTGGTTGCTGATGAATAAGTATGACACCGATAAGCAGGCCGGAACAGAGGCCGAGTTCTATGTTATACCTGTTGATGAGTACTTCTTACTTTCGGCAGCTCATAATAAGGGTGTTACGAATCTCAAGGAACGGCTCCATCAGAAGGCCAATGACTTCTCCTATAAAGAAATTTCTCAATCGAGTCTCTCCCAAGGTGTGACACCGAGGGAAGAAGTGGTGGCCCGCTTTGCTTTGATTGGTGCACCGAATGCGGGAAAATCGACTCTCTTAAATCAATTGATAGGAGCAGAGAGGGCCCTGGTAAGTGATATTCCTGGAACTACAGTTGACCCTATCGAGGGCTACTTTGATCTCTTCTTTGGCGATGAAGCGCACCTTCTTCAAGAGGATAATAAAACGACGCAAAATGATCGCGCCCTCTTTCGGCAATACGATGAATTTAGAAATAATAACCCGGAAGTTTTTTCGAGAATGATAAATACTTTTGAAAAAGAAGAGTTTCTTGGAGAGCAAAAAGGCCAGTTCTACCCCGATGAACTTGAACTCTCGGCCGAAGATGAGTCTGACTACTACTTTGAAGAAGGTGAAGCTGAAGGCCTAATTTACGATGAGAACACTGAAGGTGAAGAGGTCCTAAAAGTAGAATCTATGCAAATGAGTAATCCCTTCACTGAAGGCGAAGGTGAAAGTGAAAGTGACGTTGAAGCTAAAACAGATGACGCTGATGACAGTGAGATTAACAACGAAAACGACAGCGGCAACACCAGCTTCTGGCGCTCCATTCACTTAGTTGACACTGCTGGTATTCGCAAGAAGGCCAATATTACAAACTTTGTAGAAAACCAATCTGTTTACCGCTCTCTTCGCTGTATCACAGAAAGTGATATTATCATTTTTATGATTGATGCCACTAAGGGCATAGGTCACCAAGACCGAAGGCTTATGGATATTGCCCTTGAAAAAGGAAAGTCCCTTATTGTCTGTATGAATAAGTTCGATCTTCTCAAAGCAAAGCTTAAAACCGATAAGGAAAGAGAAGCGTGGCTTGATGACCTCAGAGATAAGGTGCCGTGGTTGAGCTTCTGTGACATCATTCCTATTTCAGCTAAGAATAAAACGGGAATAAAGAGGCTTAAGAAGATCATGACTAAGACGATTTTTATCCGCAAAAGAATGGTTGCTACCGGAGAGCTGAACCGTACTGTTTTCTCCCTTCTAGAGCGAAACCCTGTGGTTGTGCAGCGTTCAGGCGGAAGACGGCTTAAGGTCAAGTATGCTTCTCAAGTTAAGAGTGGTCCACCAACCTTTCTCTTCTTTGCCAACCGCTCTAGAGGTATCCCAGAGCATTACAAACGCTATATTAGAAATTCCTTACGTAAGGAGTTCTGCTTGGATAACACCCCTGTCCATCTGGTCTTTCGAACAGGGAAGGATCTTGAAAATAGAATGAAGAAGCTTAAATTGTCATAATCTCTATTTGACAGTATTTATACGGGCGTATAAAAATCTCTTTTAAAGGAATTTCTTATGCGCCTACTATTTGCCCTTACTCTACTTCTTTCACCCTTAAATTCCTTTGCTCGTTGGCAGAGTCTAACGATTGAAGGCTCGAAGGTTTTTACTTTTATTCCTAAGAACCTCGATAAGCTCTCGCCATTGATGATCAATCTCCACGGCTGTGCTCAAAAGGCTCAACTTCTGAAAGATGATGGGAATTGGGAGGAAGCTGCAACAGAGTTCAAGACAATCATCGCTATCCCAGAAGTACCTGGTGATGGAGTATTCTTTGGTTGCTGGGACTACTATGGCAGTAAACACTCTCGTGCTAATCGTCATAATGTCTTTATTTTAAAAGTTGTTCAGGCCTTGAAAGCTAAGTTTCGTATTGATGACTCTAAGGTATTTATCTCTGGCCTAAGCTCAGGTGGAGGGCAGGCCTTTGTTCTAGGTT
>CALHBL010000228.1 GCA_937930825.1 uncultured Bacteriovoracaceae bacterium | reverse complement strand
GGCTTCAGCTTCAAGTTTCCCTTGAGGCAGAAGAGCAAGTTGAGAAATCTTCGCTGAGACAAAGAGCATGGCCGAAGCATTCTTACAGCTGGCCACACAGGCACCGCAGCCGATACAAGCAGCTGCATCCATGGCGAGTTCAGCTTCAACTTTAGGAACGAGGATTTCGTTAGCATCCTGGGCATTTCCTGTATTGATATTGATATAACCGCCAGCTTCGATAACTTTATCAAAGGCCGAACGATCAACCATAAGGTCTTTAACCACGGGGAAAGCTTTTGCCCTCCAAGGTTCAATAACAATGGTGTCACCATCATTGAAGCTTCTCATATGGAGTTGGCATGTGGTTGTTTCCTTTTCAGGACCGTGGGCCAGACCGTTAATCATCAGTGAGCACATCCCACAAATGCCTTCACGGCAATCGTGATCAAAGGTCACTGGGTCGACATTATCATTAACGAGTTTCTCATTAAGCTGATCAATCATTTCAAGAAAAGATGAATCTGTTGAAACACCCTCAAGAGTATAATCAACCATCTTTCCTTTATCTTTTGCATTCTTCTGACGCCATATTTTTAAATTGAGGGTCAAGAGTTTTTCTTCTGAGCTCATAGACACTTCTCCTTACTTGTATGATCTTTGAGTAAGAGCAACGTTTTCAAAAGCGAGCTCCTCAATGTTTCTAATAGGTGTTTGCTCATCTCCAGAGTATTCCCAAGCAGCAACGTGGGCGAAATTGTCATCATCACGCTTTGCTTCGTTCTCTTCTGTTTGAGACTCTTCTCTAAAGTGGCCACCACAGGACTCTCTTCTCTCTAGAGCGTCACGGGCCATAAGCTCCCCTAGCTCTAAGAAGTCAGCGACTCTATTGGCCTTTTCAAGCTCAACATTGAGTCCCTCTTCTGTCCCTGTGACTTTTACGTCCTTCCAAAAATCTGCACGCAGGGCCTGAATCTCTTTGATACCTTTTGAAAGGTCAGCTTCATTTCGACTCATGCCAACTCTTTCCCACATGATTTGACCGAGCTCTTTGTGGAATGAATCTACTGATCGATTTCCACCGATTGAAAGGAGTTTTTGAAATCTTTCTTGGGAGGCATTCAAGCACTTATCAAACTCTGGATGTTCATCATTGATTTTTTCATTGAGAAGGTTTGATTCAACGAGGTAGTTACCAAGAGTGTAGGGAATAACGAAGTAACCATCTGCCAGGCCTTGCATAAGAGCGGAAGCTCCTAGGCGGTTTGCACCGTGATCAGAGAAGTTAGCTTCTCCAAGAGCAAATGTGCCAGGCACAGTTGTTTGAAGATTATAATCAACCCATAGTCCACCCATAGTGTAGTGAACAGCAGGGAAAATTCTCATAGGAACTTGGTAAGGATTTTCATCAGTAATACGATTATACATATCAAAGAGGTTACCGTAGCGCTCACGAATGGCCTGCTCGCCATCTCTTTTTATGGCATCAGCAAAGTCGAGATAGACAGCAACGCCAGTTTTACCAACGCCTTGCCCATCATCCACAGCTCCTTTAGCTCGGCGAGAAGCAACGTCTCGTGGCACAAGATTGCCAAATGAAGGGTAGATTCTTTCGAGATAGTAGTCTCTTTCTTCTTCAGGAATTTCTGAAGGCTTGCGTTTATCACCTTTCATCTTGGGAACCCAAACACGTCCATCATTTCGAAGGGACTCAGACATAAGAGTCAGCTTTGACTGAGCTTCTCCATGAACGGGAATACAAGTGGGGTGAATTTGAGTAAAGCAAGGATTTCCAAACATGGCGCCTTTCTTATAGGCCTTCCAAGCGGCAGAGCCATTTGAAGTCATGGCATTAGTAGAGAGGAAGTAAACATTTCCATAACCACCAGTGCATAAGAGAACAGCATCAGCTGCCCATTTTTCAAATTCTCCAGTAACGATATTTCTTGTAATAATACCACGAGACTTTCCATCAACTACAACGAGGTCAACCATCTCTCTTCTGGTGTGAACTTTAACTTTTCCTTTAGAAACTTCCTTCATCATTGATGAGTAAGCTCCAAGAAGAAGTTGCTGTCCTGTTTGTCCTCTAGCATAGAAGGTTCTTGAAACTTGAGCACCACCAAAAGAGCGGTTGGCCAAAGTTCCACCATACTCGCGAGCAAAGGGAACACCTTGAGCAGCACACTGATCAATAATGGAGTTGGCAACCTGAGCAAGCCGGTAAACATTGGCCTCACGGGCCCTGTAGTCTCCACCTTTCACAGTATCGTAGAAGAGTCTCCAGACAGAATCTCCATCATTGGGGTAGTTCTTGGCAGCGTTGATACCACCTTGGGCCGCAATTGAGTGAGCACGTCTTGGGGAGTCCTGAATACAGAAAGCATCTACTTCGTAGCCAAGCTCGGCCAGAGTAGAGCAAGCTGAAGCACCAGCAAGACCTGTTCCTACGACAATAATTTTATATTTTCTCTTATTTGATGGGTTAACAAGTTTCATTTTAAAGCGGTGGTTATCCCACTTTTCTTGAACGCTGCCTTCGGGCACTTTTCCATCGAGTTTTTTAATAGTCATTAGTTGACTCCTTGAAGGTGAAGGTAAATAGGGAAGGAAGAAAATCCAAAGAACATAGCAAGGGCGTAGAGTTTAGAGGCAACCTGTAGAAGAGGCATATACTTAGGATGATTAAAACCAATTGACTGAAAGGCACTCCAAAAACCGTGACTGACATGAATGGCAAGCCCAAACATACACAGAACATACCAAGAAACAGCTAGCTTAGAGCTAAAGTATTCGACCAGTAATCTGTAGAGGTCGCGCATTTCAACCCCATTATGAGTTATAGGATATTCTGGCCCAAACTTAAGGTGCAGTATGTGAAAGACAAGAAAAACTAAAATAAGCATGCCTGTTATTGGCATAGTGGATGAAGCAAGTGTTGAGCCTCTCCCCGTTGTTTGGCGCATATAATAGTTCGTTGGTCTTGCGAGCTTATTTTCAATAGTGAGCTTCATGGCAAGGCCAATATGAGTCAGAAAGATACCTGCAAGGACGGCCTCCGCCACATAGATTAGAGGATTAGAAGTTAGAGTGTAGGCATAGGTATTGAATGCCTCCGGTCCAACAAAAATTAAAAGGTTTCCGGCCAAGTGAGTAACCAAGAATCCGCAAAGCATGAGTCCAGTGACACCCATGATTTGCTTCTTCATAACCGAAGAACTCAAAACCGTTAAAAATCGCTTAAGCATGACTAAGACGCTCCTATTAAAGGTGGATATTATTTTCTATTAAAAGAGGTTCACCAAATATTAACCTATTAGCTCTGTTGTGATAAGGTCTTTATCTTTCTTTTTTTCGCGGTTGTCTGGATTATATAGTCCTACCGTCTGAGTTTTCAAGTATTGAAAACTCACCTAAAGACTTGTATGCCCGAATGGTACTAAGGCTCAAGCTACGCGCCTTTAGGCGTGCTGCTTGAATTCCTTTCCAGTAGCGGTATAGTGAGCTTTGATTAAAGTCTTGCTTTAGCAAGTCAAGGTTCTATCATAGAAATAAGGCGTAATACTCGAGCTTAAGGATTTATATGTTGCCAAATGCAAATGACTTAAACTTCTTCATTGAAGTGGCGAAAGCCGGGAATATGTCCCGTGCAGCAGAGAGACTAGGTATGACTCAACCAGCTCTGAGTCAGGCGATGAAGAGGTTAGAGTCTGCCTTTGATCAGCAATTACTTCTTCGCTCGAAGTCCGGGGTAGTTCCCACTAAGGCCGGGGAGAAGCTTGCCATTCAGGCCCGTGCTCTTCTTGATCAGTGGCAGCACTTAAAAGATGAATCTTTGAAAGACGCAGAGCAAGTCAGAGGCACCTACTCTTTGGGCATGCACGCTTCAGTGGCCCAGTATACCGTCGGTCACTTTGCTGCGCAGCTTTTGTCTGAGTTTCCCCATTTAGAAATTAAATTAGAACACGACCTTTCTCGTAGGGTTACTGAGAAGATTATCTCTTTTAAGTTGGACTTTGGTATTGTGGTCAACCCTGTCGATCACCCAGACCTAATTATTAAGGAAATTTTTAAAGACGAAGTGACTTTCTATAAGGCCAAGAAATTAAAACCTCAAAACGAATCTGTGCTGATCTGCGAACCTGACTTAACTCAAACTCAAGAGCTTCTTAGCAAAATTCAGAAGAAAGAAATTACTTTTGATCGCAGAGTCACAAGCTCCAGTCTAGATGTGATCAAGAGCTTAGTTGTCTGTGGCGCCGGGGTCGGAATTCTGCCTGGGCGTGTGATTGAAAATGAGAGAAAATTAGTGGAGGTCATTCCTGATATGCCCGTTTTTCAGGATAGAGTTTGCTTAGTCTTTCGTCATGATTTACAGAAGTCTGGTGCTGCACGAAAGCTTGGGCAATTTATTTTTGATCACTTGAAGAGTAAAGAATAATTTTTTTACAACTAATAAGGACGTAATTAACTTTGCCGACTTTTACAGTTCTGCTAGGTTTAATTCTGAATGCCTTTTCAGGAGCAGTAAATAAGATGAAGTCTATTGGAAATTATAGAATTAAAGAATTCTTTGATAAAGTAACGTCCACCTTAACTTATGTGGTCTTTCACAGTTCTAGTAAAGATGCAGTAGTCATTGATTCTGTTCTTAACTATGACAATGCAAGTGGAAATTACTGGCAAGAGAGCTGTAAACTTGTTCAAGATTTTATTAAAGAGCATAGATTAGAAGTTCACTATATCTTAGAAACTCATGCTCACGCAGATCACTTAAGTGGAAGCCAGTTCTTAAAAGAAATCTATCCCAATGCAAAGATTGGAGTCGGGGAGAATATCACCGCAGTTCAAGATGTATTCAAAGATCTTTTGCAACTTGATATCCCTGATGACGGTTCTCAATTTGATACTCTCTTTAAAGACGGTGAGCTGGTAAAAGCCGGTGCTCTTGAGTTTAAAGTCTGTTTTACCCCTGGGCATACGCCTGCTTGTACATCACTTTGCTTTGACGGGTTTATCTTTACCGGAGACGCTCTATTCATGCCTGATTATGGTACTGGACGTTGCGACTTTCCTAAGGGAAGTGCGAGTGATCTCTATGAGTCTATTACAAATATTATTTATTCTCTTCCGGATGAAACTATAATCTTTGTAGGTCATGACTATTGTCCAAATGGTCGAGACCTGGCCTTTGCTACCACGGTAGAAGAGTCAAAGAGGTCTAATATTAGGTTGTCTGAGGATGTCTCAAAAGATGATTTTGTAACTTTTAGAAGTGAAAGAGATGCCACCCTTTCAACCCCTAAGTTATTACTGCCAAGTATTCAAGTGAATATTAATGCTGGTCTTCTTCCCAACTCAGACGCTACTGGCAAGAGGTTCTTAAAAACCCCTTTGACCGAGCGAAGCTAGCTTGAAGAAGTGGCTTCTTTATAAGAAAGAGGTCCTTAGGACCTATCTTCCAGTATAAGGAATATCGATTCTGGGCTCTTTAACATCAATAGCATTGCCTTTCTTATCAACAACATAGAGAAATCCCTCGTTGGATCTAAAAACATTACCATTAAGAATAGTAACAGGTTTATCGAATATACTTAGGCGAACCTTTTTAACCTGCCCATTAGTGAGAACCATATGAAGGTTTCCAGCGCTATCTTTAATTAGACTTGCGTTGGCGGTGGAAAGGCTTCCTAAAATAAGAAGAAGGCTAAGTAGTGTTGTTTTCATTTGTATGTACTCCTTAAATAAAGATTTGATGTATTAAGATCTTACTTGGTTTTTCCTTATGAGACGCTCTGGAGTGAAAAACTTACTTATTGTGTAAAGAGTGAATACAGTAGTTTAACCGAGTACTCTGAGTTAAGCATTGAAGGCCTTCCGGATCGGAAAGCCTCAACTTCTAGAGTATCTAAGTTACCGATATCCTTATTGACCTTGAATCGTACCGTGGTTTACGAAACCTTGTATCGATGTACACTTTCTTACTACTCCAAGACCCATCTCAATCTTTAGGGTTACGTATGAAATAGAGCCTGTCATTGATGTGGCCTCAAAGTTTAAATAGTGAGTTGAATTAGGGTGTGCAGAGGTGAGGCCACCAATATAATCACCATCAACAATAACGTGCCTCAAAAGGGGGTTGAAGTGCCAACCTGTAGGGCATTGCCTTCTTAACTTTGAAGCTTGCTCTAGGTTAGAAAACCCACGAATTGTATTAGCTGATGAAGCTAGTGATAGGATAATAGAGGATAGTAGGATAATTTTTTTCATAATTTTACCTTTTTATTATTTTTGAATTTATTGGAATCACTTTAGACTTAATTTCAGCTTGTATGCGCAGATTTGGAAAAATTTTAGGTCAGAAGAATAAGTGACTAGAATTTGGCCACTATTAGGTCTCTATATCAAAAAAGTTGAAGTCATTGAAAGTCCATTGAGACATAGTTTGAGTTCAGGAAACCACATACTTGTAGTATCTTGAGCTTAAAATAGGCCATATTTCGATATCCATAGGCCCTTTTCTTAACTGTCTTAA